>DASVED010000378.1:0-6788 GCA_036380775.1 Actinomycetes bacterium | reverse complement strand
ATCCGCATCCGGCCGGAGCGGGGAGGGGAGCCGAAGCCGTGGCGGGGCTGGCGGGAGGCCGATCGTGCGAGGCCGGATGGTAGGCGAGGCGCCCCTCCCCGCGGAGGCCGGAACGGCGAGAGCCCCCGGCCACCACGACGGTGACGGGGGCTCTCGACGGACGTACGTCGGAAAGGTCGGCCGTCAGGCTCCAACGACCTCGACCGACACGGCGGCGGTGACCTCGGGGTGCAGCCGCACGGTGACCTCATGGGCGCCGACGGTCTTGATCGGCTGGCCGATCTCGATCCGGCGCTTGTCGACCTGCGGCCCACCGGCCTTGGAGACTGCCTCGACGATGTCGGCGACGGTGACCGCGCCGAACAGGCGACCGCCGGTGCCAGCCCGGACCGGGATCCGGACCGACAGGCGCTCGAGGTCGCGCTTGATCTCGGCCGCCTGGCCCTGGTCGCGGACCTCGCGGACCTCGCGCCCGCGCTGGATGGAGGTGACCTGCTTCTCGCCGCCACGGGTCCAGCGGATCGCGGCGCCGCGCGGCATCAGGTAGTTGCGGCCGTAGCCGTCCTTGACCTCGACGACGTCGCCGGGGCCGCCAAGGCCGGCGACCTCCTGGGTGAGGATGAGCTTCATGGTTGTCGCTCCCCTCAGCGCGCGGTGCTGGTGTAGGGCAGCAGCGCCATCTCGCGGCTGTTCTTCACAGCGGTCGCGACGTCACGCTGGTGCTGCGTGCAGTTGCCGGTGACCCGACGCGCACGGATCTTGCCGCGGTCGGAGATGAACTTCCGCAGGAGGCCGGTGTCCTTGTAGTCCACGTAGGAGATCTTCTCCTTGCAGAACTGGCAGACCTTCTTCTTGACCTTGCGGGGTGGTGGCTTGGCCATCGTGGTGCTCCAGGGTCTGGATGCCCGGCTCTTCGGCCGGGATGGTCAACGGATAGGGGACGGATCAGAAGGGTGGCTCGTCGGACGTGCCGGGGGCGTTCCATCCGCCACCGCCACCTCCGCCGCTGCTCGCGGGAGCCGGGGCGGCAGAGGCCCACGGGTCGTTCTCGGCCGCGGGGGCGCCGCCGAACCCACCACCGCCGCCGCGCTGGGTCTTGTTGACCTTCGCGGTGGCGTTGCGCAGGCTCGGGCCGACCTCGTCGACCTCGACCTCGTAGACGGTGCGCTTCTCGCCCTCCTTGGTCTCGTAGGACCGCTGCTTGAGCCGGCCCTGGACGATCACGCGCATGCCGCGCTGGAGGGACTCGGCGGCGTTCTCCGCCGCCTGACGCCAGACGTTGCACGTCAGGAAGAGGCTCTCGCCGTCCTTCCACTCGTTGGTCGTCTTGTCGAGGTAGCGCGGCGTCGAGGCCATGCGGAACTTCGCGACGGCCGCGCCGCTCGGGGTGAAGCGCAGCTCGGGGTCGTCGACCAGGTTGCCGACGAGGGTGATGACGGTGTCGCCTGCGGCCATGGGTGGTGGCTCCTTCGCTCAGCGCTGGTCGGGACGGATGACCTTGGTGCGCAGCACGGCCTCGTTGAGGTTGAGCTGGCGGTCGAGCTCCTTGACGGTCGCCGGCTCGGCCTGCAGGTCGACCACGGCGTAGATGCCCTCGGTCTTCTTGGCGATCTCGAAGGACATCCGGCGTCGCCCCCAGATGTCGACCTTCTCGACGTTGCCGCCGTCCTTCTTCACGACCGACAGGAACTGGTCGAGAGCGGGCGCAACGGTGCGCTCCTCGACGTCGGGGTCGAGGATGACCATCAGTTCGTAGTGACGCATGCGGACAACCCACCTCCTCTGGACTTCGCGGCCACGGTCTCTCCGTGGCAGGAGGGCTACTGCGTCGGCCGGTGGCACTGATGGCACCAGTGGCCGCCGACCCGGGGCAGAGACTACCGGGACCCAGGGACAGTCCCGAAATCGTCGTCCACAGCGCCCGGGCTGTCGGGGCCCGGTCGTAGGGTCGACTCGTGACGACACTGCGCATCGGTGCCCACGTGGACCAGGTCGACCCGCTGGCCGAGGCCGCCGCCCGTGGGGCCGACCTGGTGCAGTTCTTCCTCGGCGACCCGCAGGGCTGGAAACAGCCCACCGTCGCGTACGCGGGGGGAGCCGCCGCCCTGCGCGCCGACGCCGCGGCCGCCGGCATCGACGTCTACGTGCACGCGCCCTACGTCCTCAACGTCGCGACGTCCAACAACCGGATCCGCATCCCCAGCCGCAAGCTGCTGGCCCAGCACGCTGCCCTGGCCGCCGAGGTCGGCGCGAAGGGCCTGATCGTGCACGGCGGGCACGTCCTGAAGGACGACGACCCGGAAGCCGGCTACGACAACTGGGCCAAGACGTTCGAGCGGCTCGAGCCCCCGCTGCCGATCCTGGTCGAGAACACCGCCGGTGGCGGCAACGCGATGGCCCGCCGGCTCGACCGGATCGCCCGGCTGTGGGAGGTGCTGGAGGGCCGCTGCGAGCCCTCGACGCTGTCGCGCATCGGCTTCTGCCTCGATACCTGCCACGCCCACGCCGGTGGCGAGGAGCTCAGCGGCATCGTCGACCGGGTGAAGGCCGTCACCGGCCGGGTCGACCTGGTGCACGCCAACGACTCACGGGACGTCTTCGACTCCGGCGCGGACCGCCACGCCAACTTCGGCCGTGGAGCCATCGACGGGGAGGAGATCCTCGCTGTCGTCGCCGCGGCGGGGGCGCCGGTGGTCGTGGAGACGCCCGGCGGGGCGGAGGGGCAGGGCGCCGACATCGCGTTCCTGCGGGCAGGGCTGCCGGGCTAGTCCGCCGGGCGCGGGAGCGCCGGCCCGCCGCTGCCGGCGGTGGCGCACGGCACCACGTGGTCGCGGACCCGGCGCAGCAGCCGCACGAAGGTGTCCAGGTCCTCGCCTCCGCCGGCCCGCAACGGGCCGACCAGCCACTGCTCGATCAGTGCCAGGTGGTCGGGCAGCGCGCGCTCGAGCAAAGCCCGACCGGCATCGGTGACGACCGCATAGGTGGTGCGCCGGTCGGTGTCGCAGGCCTGCCTGGTCACCAGGCCGCGGTCGACGAGTCGGTCGACCACCCGGGTGACGCCGCTGGTCGTCAACGAGGTCTGCGCCGAGAGGTCGGTCATCCGCAGCAGCCCGAGCGGTGAGCGGGTCAACCGCAGCAGCACCTCGAACTCCACCGGCGCCATGCCGTGCTCGGCCAGCTGGACCGCACCGCGGGTCGCCAGGCCGCCGAACGCCTCGGCGAGCAGGCCCATGACCGTGAGGCGCTCGTCGTCCGCGGCCTCGGACGGCGACCGCCTCGCGTCCGACGGCCCAGGCGGCGCGGTGGGCTGGCTGGTCATGAGACCCATCGTACAGGAATTTGACAGCGGGAATGTTGAGAGGGCAATGTTTGCTTCAGCAGACATCGCATATCCACCCTCTGGAGAGGAACCGTTCCCATGACCACCACCCCCGACACCAGCCGCGACCTCGCCGTCGAGCAGGCCGAGGACAACGCCAGCTCCGGCCTCCGCGTCGTCGACGGCGTGGCCCTGCCGGCCCCGGGCACCTATGTCCTGGACCCGACGCACACCCGGATCGGCTTCGTCGCCCGGCACCTCATGGTCACCAAGGTCCGCGGCCGCTTCGCCGAGTTCGAGGGCAGCATCACCGTCGGCGACGACGCGACCGCCTCGACCGCGCAGGCCACGATGCAGACCCTCTCGATCGACACCGGTACCCCGGACCGCGACGCCCACCTGCGCTCCGGCGACTTCCTCGAGGCCGAGAAGTACCCGACGATCAACTTCCGCAACGCCCGCGTCGTCTCCCAGAAGGGCGCCGAGTTCAAGGTGGCCGGCGACCTCACCATCAAGGACACGACCCGCGAGGTCGTCCTCGACGTGGAGCTCGACGGTGTCGCCAAGGACCCGTGGGGCAACGAGAAGCTCGCCGTCACGGCCCGCACCGAGATCGACCGCGAGGACTTCGGGATGACGTGGAACGTCGCCCTGGAGACCGGCGGCGTCCTGGTCGCCAAGAAGGTCGTCATCGAGATCGAGGCGCAGGCAGCCCGCCAGGCCTGATGCTCTGCCCCCACGACCCCTAAGTGGACCGGCTGCCGGCGCGCATCCAGCGCCGGTGGCCGGTCCACTTCGGTTGTGGGAGCTGCCTCGTCGGTAGCCTGCACGCCCATGGCCGCCCTGACGACACTGACCGTGCGGGCGATCACGCCGGACGAGCACCTCGCGTTCGTGACCGAGCGGGCGGGCGCCACCTCGGTGAGCTTCCTGCAGTGCCCGTCGTGGGCCGCGGTGAAGTCCGAGTGGGGGTCGCAGAGCCTCGGCTGGTACGACGCCGACGGGACCCTCGTCGGCGCCGGCCTGGTGCTGCTGCGACAGGTCCCGAAGGTCAAGCGGTTCCTGGCCTACCTCCCCGAGGGACCGGTCATCGACTGGGCGGCCGGGGACCTCGACGCCTGGCTGGACCCGATGGTCGCGCACCTGCGGGCGGCCGGCGCGTTCGGCGTCAAGATGGGTCCGCTCGTCGCCCGGCGGCGCTGGTCGGCCGCCACCGTCAAGGCAGCGGTCGCGGAGGGCTCCGCGCGGCGGCTTGCCGACGTACCCCCTGACGAGACCGACCCGGTCGCGGAGCAGGTGGCGAAGACCCTGGCCCGCGCGGGGTGGCGGCCACCGTCGACCGACGAAGGGTTCGCCGCCGGCCAGCCGCAGTTCGTGTTCCAGGTGCCGCTCGCGGGGCGGTCCGAGGACGAGCTGCTGGCGGGTTTCAACCAGCTGTGGCGGCGCAACGTCAAGAAGGCCGACAAGGCCGGCGTCGAGGTGATCCTGGGGTCAGCGGCCGAGCTGCCCGCGTTCCACGCGCTCTACCTGGAGACCGCCGAGCGCGACCACTTCACCGGCCGGCCGCTGTCGTACTTCCAGCGGATGTGGGAGGCGATGCAGGCCGAGGACCCGGACCGGATCCGGCTCTACCTGGCGCACCATGAGGGTGACCTCGTCGCGGCCACCACGATGGTCCAGGTCGGCCGGCACGCCTGGTACTCCTACGGTGCGTCGTCGACGGCCAAGCGCGAGGTGCGCGGCTCGAACGCGGTGCAGTGGCGGATGCTGCGGGACGCGGCCGCGGCCGGCGCCGAGGTGTATGACCTGCGCGGCATCACCGACACGCTCTCCGAGGACGACCCGCACTACGGGCTCATCCAGTTCAAGCTGGGGACCGGTGGCGAGGCGGTCGAGTACCTCGGCGAGTGGGACCTGCCGCTGAACCGGGTGCTGTTCAAGGCCTTCGAGGTCTACATGGACCGCAGATGAGCTTCACCCTCTACGTCGACGAGGACCGCTGGCGCGCACACCTGCGCTCCGTCGTCGACGCGACCCCCGACATCGTCCCGGTCATCAAGGGCAACGGCTACGGACTCGGCAACGCCCGGCTGGCCCAGGAGGCGACCCGGCTCGGCGTGCCCGCTGTGGCGGTCGGGACCGCCGACGAGCTGCCCACGGTGCGCGAGCACTTCGCGGGCGACGTGCTGGTGATGACCCCGTCGTTCCCGCGCCCGGAGAGCGACCCGACCGGCCGGGTCGTCCGCACCGTCGCGCACCTGGAGACCCTGCGGGCCGGCAACGGTGCACGGGTCGTCATCGAAGGGATGACGACGATGCGCCGGCACGGGCTCAATGCGGCGGAGGCGGAGGAGGTGGCCGGGCTCCTTTCCGGCGTACGGCTGGAAGGTCTCGCGTTCCACCTCGCGATGGACCGGCACGGGGGGTACGACCCGGCGGACGAGGTCGCGGTGTGGCTGGACCGGTTCGCGGCAACGGGGGTGCCGACGGACACCGTGTGGGTGAGCCACCTGACCGGGACGGAGCTTGCCGGACTGCGGTCACGGTTTCCCGGCACGACGTTCCGGCCCCGGATCGGGACCGCACTGTGGCTCGGGGACCGTGGCGCGCTGGTCGCGCGCGGCAGGGTGCTCGACGTGCACCCGCTGGCCCGTGGCGAGCACTACGGCTACCGGCGGCGGCGTGCGCTGCGGGACAGCCACCTGGTCGTGGTGGGCGGCGGCACGGCGCACGGCGTGGCCCTGGAGGCGCCCCGGACGGTGCGCGGACCGGTCGGGCGCGGCAAGGCGCTGGCGGTCGGGACGCTGGCGGCGGCCAACCTGTCGCTGAGCCCGTTCACCTGGGCCGGTCGCCAGCGGTGGTTCGCCGAGCCGCCGCACATGCACGTCTCGCTGCTGCTGCTGCCGGCATCGGTCGACCCCCCGCGCATCGGCGACGAGCTCACCTGCGACGTCCGCCTCACGACGATCCACCCCGACCACGTCGCCCCCGCCGCCGCCGCCTGATCAGTCCCACTCATCGTGCGTTGACCACGTAAACGTGGTCAACGCGCGCTGCAGCACGACTCGACACCATGGGAAGCAGCACCTGGCCTTGCCCAGTGACCGCGAACCCGGCCGGCAACTCAGCCACTGCGACCTCTGCGCTGTGCTGCGCGGGCGAGCGCAGCACGCACTCGGCCGGCCAGCTTGGAAGGGCGGTGGAGGTCGCCGAAGCCCCACCTCACCACCTCGTGGGCCACCCGGAACCGGTCCTCGCGACGCTTTTCACGCCAGACGATCCGCCCCGCTTCCGCCGGGTCCGACCCCACACCGATGCCGTACTTGCCTTTGCCGTCGAACTCGCCGAGGACGCCGTCCCAGCCGAAATCGGCGTAGCCGACCAGTCCATCCTCGTCGAAGACCGGCACCTGCAGCGCGCGCGGCGGAACACCTTCCTCGATCAGGACCACGCGTGACCAGGACTCCCC
>DASVED010000377.1:0-4893 GCA_036380775.1 Actinomycetes bacterium | reverse complement strand
CGGGCCGCCGTGCGGTACTCGTGGTCGACGTCGGTCATGGTCGTGACGGTCACTTTCACCTGCTCGACGTCGTCCGGGCAGTCGAACCGCAGGCGCGCCCCCTCATGGTCCAGGTGCTTGGTCTCCGTCACCATGCCCTCGCACGAGCGGCTCTCCTGGCGGACCTGGATGTGATCCAGCAGGTACTCGGGGAACTGGTCGGAGCCGGCCAGCAGCTCGGCATCGGAACCGTCGGACTCCTCGGGAACGAGCTCACCGTCCTGATACACGAGGGTGCGGGAACCGTCAGCGATGCGAAGGAACAGGGCCAGCTCCCCGAGGTCGTCGGGGGCCGCCCTCCACCGGACGTGGACCTGCGGTCCGTCACTGCTGAGCCGGAGGGTCTGCGGCTTGTGCGAGGGATGGGCAGCCACGGGCGAGACGAGGGCCACCGTGCTGGTGAGCGCCACGAGGGCGCCCACCAGCCCGGTTCCGGCGACTCGCGCCGGCCCCCACCTTTTCCGTGCGTTCGTCATCACAGTGCCCTGGCGGCCGCCGGCGACAGAGCAGCGGCTGGCAAGGGGGCCGTCGTGGTGAAGGTGAACGCGGTGGACTCGGCGAACACCCCGTCCGGGTCGGTGGCGCGCGCGTACCAGCCGTACCGCGTTCCTGCCGTCAGCCCCTTCCAGGTGACCTCGGCCACCTCACCGGAGGGCACGGAGACCGTGCCGATCACCGTGTCGGTGCGCAGCGCCAGGCCGACCGAGTCGGTGCGGAAGCCGGTGGTGCGAGAGGCGAGGTCCACCGGGACGATGAACTCGTCGGCGTTCGCCGCGTAGTCCCGCCCCGGCATCGTGTCGAACTCCTCAGCGTTGTGATCGTCGAGGAACGGCGAGTACGTGTTCACCGAGAGGTTCGAGCCCTCCGTCGTGAACTGCAGCAATCGGATGTGTCCCGTCCGACGCTGCTCCTCAACCTCGAAGAACTGGTAGTTGGACATCATCTCGACGACGGCCCGGCCCTTGACGCCGAGGTCACGCTTGATGTTCAGAGCGACTCCGTGCACGTGGCCGCTCAACGTCAGGAACACGTTCTCGTTCGGCAGCACAACCTGGTTGAACAGGTCGATACCGTCGACGTCGTTGAGCTCACCGCCGCGCCCGTCCGACGCCATGCTGGGCAGCAGATACGTGTGCGTCAGGACCACGGCCTTGCGATCCCGGTGGTCGGCCAGCACCTGGTTCGCCCAAGCGATCTCGTCCGGACCCACGATGAAGCCGAGGTAGAGGAAGATCAGCCTCTGGCCGGCGACCTCGATCAGGTCGTAGTGGTTCTGGTTGTCGTCCGGGCGCCAGGAGCCGCCGTAGTAGCCCTCGCCGTCCTCGCCGGTCGGCGCGGTCTCCTCGGCGGCGTCGTAGCGCGACGGCGGGAAGTACTCGTTGTACAGGATGTTGGACATCCCACCGCGGTTGTCGTGGTTGCCCGGGATGACGCCGTTCGGGATGCCGGCGTCCTCGAGAACCTTCATCGTGTCGCTGGCGAACTGGAACTCGGCGCGCGCTATGGCTTCGCTGTCGTCGTTGGGCTGCCAGTTGTTGATGATGTCGCCGGTGTGAGCGGCGTACACGATCTTGCGCTGCTCGCGGTTGTCGACGATCCAGTCGTTGATGGCCTCGTAGGTCAGCTCGAAATCGTTCTCGGGTGGGGGCAAGACCGCTCCCTCCGACAGGTACTGGGTGTCCGTCATCCACGCCACCGAGAAGTCGTAGGTTTCGGGTTCAGCGAAGGCCTCGTCCGCCTCGCTCGGGATCTCGGGGAAGGGGTCCCTGGCCTGGACGAGGACGTGCACGCGGCCCTCGTCGTTCGTGCGGCCCAGCCGGGCAGTGCCCACCACCGTCGTGTCGGCACCCTCGGTGCCGCGGCTGACTGCGATCTCCGTCCAGCGCTGGGCGGTGATGTCGTACACCGACAGCACGACCTCACGGTCGGACGCGATGCGACCCTCCCAGCTGACGTCGACCTGCTTGGCGCCACGGACGCGGCTGACCGGGATGTCGTAACGCTGGTACGGGAAGTCGGTCGTCGGCGGCGCATCGGCATAGACATCGTCGGACTCCGCGGCGGCTTGGGGGTCCAACGAAGAGCCGGTAGCCGACAGCGGCGGCGCGTCCCCAGTGGTCGAACCTCCAGCGGCGAGCAGCGGTGGCCCGACGACAGGAGTCGCCTGGAGGAACGTCACCTGCAGCGGGTCATCGTCCGGGTCGCTGGCTCGCACCCTCAGTGTCGCGTCGGTGGGGACGCCGGTCGCGCCGTCCTCCGGAGACACCAGCTGCGGGGCGTCTGGCGTCTGCGCGACGCTGGTGAAGGTCACCGTCTCCGACGCAGTGTTTCCTGCCGCGTCGGTGACCGTGACGGTGAAGGTGTGCTCGCCCTCCGTCAGGTCGTCGCTGTTCATGGTCGTGCCGAGCTCCACAGGAGCGCTGTCGAGGGTGGCTGCAACATGTGGGCGCTGGTCACCGGCATCGGTGACTGTGGCGTCGAGGATGAAGCTCCCCTTGACAGTCGATCCGTCCGCCGGCGACAGGTCGGTGACGATCGGAGCACCGTTGTCGACGGTGACCCTGTGGTTGAGCGTCTCCGGACCTGCGGGACCGCCGGCGACCAGGGTGACAAGGTGGTCGCCGTCGGCGAGGAACTTGGTGTCCAGGACGTAGCCACGTGCTGGGGTGTAGACCGGAGCCGGCGGGTTCACCGGCGGGATGGTGAACGTCCACACTCGCTGTGGAGTCGCGTCGTCGATCCGGTAGATCGTGGTGATCGGCTTCGTGGGATCACGCAGCACGGTGCCGTCGGCCAGGACGAGGCGCAGGTTCCTCACGTCGAAGTCGTCCTTGTTCCCCTCTGGATCACCAGGGTCCGGACCCGTGAAGAAGGTGATCTCGTTCTCACCGGGGCGCAGCAGCTCCCCGGAGATGTCGATCGTGTCGACGTCGAAGGTGTTGTCCGCCCCCACGTCGTAGTCGATGATCGTCTTCTGCCCTCGGACCGAGATCCCATCCTGGAAATCCGCACCGGCAGGACCGGCGTCGATCAAGCGCCCGTCGTAGATGAGCATCGCCGGGTCGCCGAGGGCGTCCCAGTCCACCACGTCGTCGTGGTCCACCTTCAGTGCCAACGTGTCGGCCGGATCGGTGCTCCAGCCGTAGACGGGCACCTTTCCTCGTACCGCATCGTGGTGCCCAGGGGTCAGCGTGAGCCGACCCTCAGCCGGGAGCAGCCGCAGCCGCATGAGGTCCAGCCCGATCCGGATCTGGCCGTTCGTGTTGGGCGCGACCGCGGTGAGCGTCAGAGTGTGGTCACCGACCGCGAGATCGATGTCGCCGAAACGGATGCGTCGCTGAAGGGCATTCTGGGTGCCGATCGCTCCGTTGAACTCTTCGCCGACCTTGACCCCGTCGATGGCGAGGGTCGCGCGCCCGAAGTTGGGCCCTGACGTCATGTCGGCGGCAAACCGGTACCGGCCGGCGACTGGGACCTGGAAGGTGACCGTCGCCGCATCGCCGGCCTGGATCGCGTCGACGCGCAGCTGGGCATTACCGGACCAGATGAGGGCGCCGGTGCTCTCCTGCACCGTCACAGCCGTCCCCGTCGCGGATTCCGCCAGGGACTCGCCCTCGATGAGCCGCTCGATGGCCGGGTCGCTGGCCGGCACCGTCGCCTCCACGATCTCCCCGGGCTCGACGACATCAGCGACCTGGGTCGGGAGGACCGCTTCCCCCGCCGTGTTCGACGTCAGACTCTGACCGTCGTTCGGCGCACCGGGCGAGCCCGCGATGGGTCCGGTCCACCTGAAGTCACCGGATGTGTCGCCGGTGCCGGTCACCTGGAGAGAGGAGTCCACAGTCGTCGTGTCGGTCTCCGCGACCCCGATGTCGGTACTGGTGAGTCCCCCGGCCGGCCCGTCCGTGGCGGTGACATCGCCGCCCCAGGACAGGAACTGGCTCACGCCTCCTGCCTCGACCAGCGCCACGGCGTCCGGGCCGTCCTGGATGCCCTCGACCGGGTAGTCCACGACGGTGACGCCGCTGACGTCGATCGTCTCGGTGAGCGGCCTGCTGGCGTACGCCTGGCCGGTCTCGCCGTCGTACAGGACCACCTCGAAACCGGTCAGGTCCGTCCCCGACGGACCGGCGAGCTCGACGAACTCCCCGGTGTCGACACCGGTGTTGGCGTAGTGGATCTCGTTGACGAACACCGCCGCATCAGGGCCGGCCTCCGCGACGGCCAGCGGCGACGACGGACCGATCGACGTCGGAGCAGTGACAGGGATGCCCGTCAGAGCCAGCGTGAGCGCAGACAACAGGACGACGGAACGGCGTGCAGACATAGTTCCCCCCACGAATGGCTAATCGCTCTTCCTGATCCCCCGTGGCAGCATCGCTGCCTCCCCCTTGTCACCCCGTCACGCCTGCCGCCAGCAGGGCGTGCTCACGCTCATGCACGTGTATCCATCGCCACCATCACCGCAGCAACCAGCTCTGCGGTTGATGGCGAGGTAGATCTTTCTTTTCCCTTGCTCGACCATGCTTTCCATCGCATGCGTCGAACGAGTGGTCCAAGGACGCGGGGCTCATCCGATCGGTTCGGAGAGCGGCGACGAGATGCCACCTGCGGTTTGCGCGCCGTGTGATCGGGTAGGCACTGTGAGTGATAACCATGCAGGAGTCAGTTCAGGACCGCATTCTCGTCGCGGTCGCGAACAGCCCCGACCTCTCGGCGAGCGGAGTACTCGCCGCCTGTCGAGTCGGCGCAGATGAACGGGACTTCTGGCGGGCCTTCAAGCTGCTCTGCTTTTCAGGTTCCATCAGCGGCCCGCCCTTGGCCCTCACCGACGAGGGCCGGCGACGTCTCCAC
>DASVED010000376.1:0-9230 GCA_036380775.1 Actinomycetes bacterium | reverse complement strand
GCACGGAGTCCTCGGCTCCGGGGCCTTCGCACCACGGCGTACCCGAGTCCGGTTTCGGCCGGGTGCCCGGCACCGGCGCGGCGCAGGCAGCCCGGCCGCTGGTCGGCACCCTCGAGCAGGGCGGGGTGATCGACCCTGACGTGCTCTGGTCCTGCACGACCTGTGGCGCCTGCGTCGAGCAGTGCCCGGTCGACATCGAGCACGTCGACCACATCGTCGACATGCGTCGCTTCCAGGTCCTGGTCGAGTCGTCGTTCCCGTCCGAGGCGGGCACGATGCTCAAGAACCTGGAGAACAAGGGCAATCCGTGGGGCATGGGCGCCAAAGCCCGTCTCGACTGGACCCAGGGCCTCGACTTCGACGTGCCGGTGGTCGGTCAGGACGTCGAGGACCTCAGTGAGGTGGACTACCTGTACTGGGTCGGGTGCGCCGGCGCACTGGAGGACCGCGCCAAGAAGACCACCCGCGCGTTCGCCGAGCTGCTGCACATCGCCGGCGTGCGGTTCGCCGTTCTCGGCGAGGCCGAGGCCTGCTCGGGCGACCCCGCCCGCCGACTCGGCAACGAGTTCGTCTTCCAGATGCTGGCCCAGCAGAACGTCGAGACCCTCAACGCGGCCGGCGCCGACAAGACCGTCATCGTCGCGACGTGCCCGCACTGCTTCAACTCCCTCGCCCGCGAGTACCCCCAGGTCGGCGGGAACTACGAGGTCGTGCACCACACCCAGCTGCTCGCGCACCTCGTCGAGGAAGGTCGGCTCACCCCGATCACCCCCATCGACCAGCTCGTGACCTACCACGACCCCTGCTACCTGGGCCGGCACAACTCGGTCTACACCCCGCCCCGTGAGGTCCTCGCCTCCGTCCCCGGCCTGCGCACCGAGGAGATGCACCGCTGCAAGGAGCGCGGCTTCTGCTGCGGAGCCGGCGGCGCCCGGATGTGGATGGAGGAGAAGATCGGCAAGCGGGTCAACGTCGAACGCGTCGACGAGGCGCTGTCGCTGGACCCCGACGTCGTGTCGACGGCCTGCCCGTTCTGCCTGGTGATGCTCGGTGACGCCGTGACCGCCAAGAAGCAGGACGGCAGCGCCCGCGAGGACGTCGAGGTCCTCGACGTCGCGCAGCTCATGCTCCGGTCCGTCCACCGCAACATCACGGTCGTTCCGGTGGGAGCCGACCCGGCGCCGCCCCAGGCCGCGCCCGCCACCGGCGCCTGATCCTGACCGGCCGGACGACCGGGGTCGGCATCCCCCTTTCGGCCAGCGAACCGCGAGTCTGTTAGCCCATACGTGTGCAATGAGTGGTCGCCCAGCGACACACGGTAACGGGTCAAGGAATAGTAACGATCTGTGCACGAGATCGTACTGTCCGTGGGGAGAGGGCCTGTGAAACCGCATCAGCTCGACCGGGCGATGGGCTGGCGCGCGAGCGTCGCCGCGGCGCTCGCCGTGGGTGGGCTGCTGCTCGCGCCCTCGACCGGCGACCGGCTCAGCCCGGTCGCCGCCAGCGAGCCGCAGCGCCCCGACCCGATGGTTCGGCTGATCGTCGAGAGCAAGGGCGAGCGCGTCCTGGAGGTCGGGCGGGCCGCCGTCGGGCTCGGCGGCCGGGTCGTCGCGACGCAGCGGTCGCTCGGGACCGTGGTGGTCGACGTGCCGACGAGCACGACTGCCCAGGTCGGGACGGTGCCCGGTGTCCGGGCCGTGACCAAGGACAGCCGGCTGCGCCTGCACGCTGCGGGCTACGGCCCCACGGGCGAGGACGGCGACATGACCAATGTCGCCCGGCTGACCGGCGCCACGACGTACTGGAAGAACGGGTTCAGCGGCCAGGGCGTCGACGTGGCGCTGCTGGACTCCGGGGTCCTGCCCGTCGAGGGCCTGACGACCACCAACAAGCTCGTGCTGGGACCGGACCTGTCCTTCGAGTCGCAGCAGCCCAACCTGCGCCACCTGGACACCTTCGGGCACGGCACCCACATGGCCGGCATCATCGCCGGCCGCGACAGTGGGACGACCCCCGGCACCTACGCGACCGACAACTCGCGCTTCCTCGGGATGGCTCCGGGCTCGCGCGTCGTGAGCCTCAAGCTGGCGGACGCGCAGGGCAACACCGACGTCTCTCAGGTCATCGCGGCCATCGACTGGGTCATCGCGCACTCGCGCGACGCCGGCCTGAACATCCGCGTGCTCAACCTGTCGTTCGGGACCGACTCCGCCCAGGACTACCGGCTCGACCCACTGGCCCACGCGGCTGAGGTGGCGTGGAGCAAGGGCATCGTCGTGGTGGTCTCGGCGGGCAACGGGGACGGGACACGCACCGGACTGGCCAACCCGGCGTACAGCCCGACCGTCATGGCGGTCGGGGCGGTTGACACCAAGGGAACGCTGGACCGCGGCGACGACGTGGTGCCGGCGTTCTCCCAGCGCGGGAACGCAGCTGAGGGCAAGCGGGCGCCGGACGTCGTCGCGCCCGGCGTCTCCGTCGTGAGCCTGCGCGCCAAGGGCTCGTTCGTCGACTCGAGGTACGCAGCGACGGCCGCGATCGGCGACCGCTATTTCAAGGGCAGCGGCACCTCGCAGTCGGCTGCCGTCGTCTCCGGTGCCGCCGCCCTCCTCCTCTCCCAGCGGCCCACCCTGACCTCCGACCAGGTCAAGGACATCCTGCGCCGGTCCGCACGCTGGGTGCCGAACACGTCCTCGGACGCCCAGGGTGCCGGGTCCCTTGACCTGACTGCGGCGTACAGCACGAACAGCCGGTCGGTCGCGTCCGCTGCGGTCCATGCAGGAGGCGGGTCACTGGACAAGGCGCGCGGCCGTTTCAAGGTCTCGCGCAACGGCGTCGTCCTCAGCGGCGAGCAGGACATCTTCGGCAACTCCACGGACACGACCGACCTCGCCCAGGACGAGCTGGCCGGGGCGACCTGGGCCGGCGGGAGCTACAACGGCGCCACCTGGGCAGGGGGCGGGTGGACCGGCTCGCCGCTGCTGGGGGCGACCTGGGCAGGCGGCTCGTGGACCGGTGCGACCTGGGCCGGGGCGACGTGGGCCGGCGCGACGTGGGCCGGGGCGACCTGGGCCGGCGCGACCTGGGCCGGGGCGACCTGGGCGGGCAACGGCTGGTCGGGGGCGACCTGGGCCGGCGCGACCTGGGCGGACGCGGCGTGGGCGAACGAGCTCTGGGCCAGCGCGGGGTGGTCGTAGCAATGAGGGGACAGCGGGGGCAGCGGGGACAGAGCATCAGGAACTGGACTCATGACGGGGAGGGCACCATGAAGGGAACCGAGACGGGCCGCGAGCCCGGCTCCACCTGGGTGTGAGCGAGGGCTCAGGCTCAGGGCCAAACGGGTCGATGCACCCGGCATGACGACCAGAGGGACGGTCGCTGGAGCTGCCCTCGACGGCAGCCAGCCGTCACGACGGGCCAGCCGACCCACCGGGCGCGTGCTGGCTCTGGTCGGCCTGCTCGCCCTCGTCGGCGCCGCTCTCTGGCTCGGCATCCAGACCCATCCTCCGGACGCGCCGCTGGACCTGCGGATCCCCTGGTGGGTGCTCGCGCTGATGTTCGCCGCCACCGAGATATGGGTCTTCCACATCCAGGTCGGCCGCGAGGCCCAGAGCATCTCCGTCAGCGAGATCCCGCTCATGCTGGCGTTCTTCTATGCCGTCCCCGATGACCTCCTCATCGCCCGCGTGGTCGGGCCTGCCCTGGTCATGCTGCTGCACCGGCGACAGACGCTGCTCAAGTCCGGCGTCAACGTCGCCCTGATCTTCGCCGACACGACCGTCGCCCTCGCGGTGTTCCGCATCGTCGGGGGCGGCAGCACGGCTGACGGCTGGCGGGAGTGGACCGGGGCGGTCCTCGCCTGCAGCGCGGCCATGGCGGTGGACCTCATCGTGCTCAGCGTGATCATCCGCTGGTACGACGGGAAGCCGCCGCTGTCGGGGCTGCGGAGCCTGGTGTCCGGCATCGGACTCGCCGCGGCCAGCGCCCTCATCGGGCTGATGCCGCTGCTCACCCTGCGCCTCGGCCTCATCGCCGCCGTCCCCCTGGTCGCCGCCGGCGTGATGCTGATGGCGGGCTACCGCGCCTACGCCTCCCTCGCCGACCGGCACAGCAGCCTCGAGCGGCTGTTCCGGTTCAGCCGCGAGCTCAGCATCGCGCCGGAGTCCGACGAGGTGCTGCCCTCCGTACTCGACCAGGCCCGCGAGCTGCTGCGCGGGGAGTCCTCCGAGGTGCTGCGCTTCGGCGACACCGAGGTCACGGTCTGGCGGTTCGACGGCCGCGCAGTCGTGACGCTCGACGAGGAGGCGGCCGCCGTCGCGGCCGAAGCGACCCGGGCGCTGCTCGGCGACGCCGACGCGATCCTCGTCCGTGGCGACGACCCCGCCGTACGCCACTACCTGCAGCTCCGCGGCATCGACGAGGCCGTCCTCGCTCCATTGCGCTACGACGGGCAGACCGTCGGTGCGCTCGCGGTGCACGACCGGCTCGGCGAGGTGCGCGGCTTCGTGGCCAGCGACGTCCACCTGCTCCAGACGATCGCCAACCACGCGTCGGTGGCCCTGCACAACGAGATGCTGATCGGCCGGCTCCGTCACGACGCGATGCACGACACCCTGACCGGCCTGCCGAACCGGGCGCAGCTCACCGCACGGGCGAACGAGGCCCTGGCGGAGGCCCGGGGGACCGGCGGCCTGGTGGCACTGATGATCATCGACCTCAACGGCTTCAAGGTGGTCAACGACACCCTCGGTCACCACGTCGGCGACGACCTGCTGCGCCAGGTGGCGGACCGGTTCGTCGACGCTGCTCCACCGGCCGTGACGGTCGCGCGGCTGGGAGGTGACGAGTTCGCCGTCCTCGTGCCACCGTCGGTGGCCGGGGGCGCGACGCTCGTCGCCAGGAGCCTGCTGGACTCCCTCGAGGGCCGCTTCACGGTCGACGAGGAGCGCCTGCACCTGTCGGGATCGGCGGGGATCGCGGTCGCTCCGGAGCACGGTCGCACGGTCTCCGACCTGCTCAAGCGGGCCGACATCGCGATGTACGCGGCCAAGAACGGCGCGGAGTCCTGCGTCTCCTACCGCGCGGACATCGACCTCAACGACCCCTCGCTGCTCTCGCTGATGGGCGAGCTGCGGGAGGCCATCGTCGCCGGCGAGGTCGACATCGAGGTCGAGCCGGTCATGGACCTGATGACCGACCGGATCCGGTCGACGGAGGCGCTGGTCCGGTGGCACCACCCCGTACGCGGCACCCTGCGACCCGGCCTCTTCCTCCCGCTTGCCGAGCGCAACGGCCTGATCGTGCCGCTGACCGCACTCGTCCTCGACCGGGCTGTCGCGGCCTGCGCGGCCTGGCGGGCCGGCGGCCTGGACATCGGCATCTCGGTGAACCTCTCGGCGAGGTCCCTCCTCGACACGATGCTTCCGCAGACCGTCGCGGACGTGCTGGACCGCTGGGACCTGCCGAGCGACCGGCTCACCCTGGAGATCACCGAGAGCATCGTGCTCAGCGACGCCGACCGGGCACTGGGCCTGCTCGGCGAGCTGCGCGGCCTCGGGGTACGGCTCTCCCTGGACGACTTCGGCACCGGCTACTCGTCGCTCACCCACCTGTCCGAGCTGCCCATCCAGCAGCTGAAGATCGACCGGTCGTTCGTGAGCCAGGTGCACGACTCACCGAGGGACCGGGCGATCGTCGGCGCGGTGGCCGACCTGGCGCGCCACCTGGACCTCGAGGTGGTCGCCGAGGGGATCGAGAAGCCGGAGACCGCCGTCTTGCTGGCCGAGCTCGGCTGCGCCTTCGGGCAGGGCCACCACTTCGCCCAGTCGATGTCGCCCGAGCTGCTTCCCCTCTGGGTCAGGACCCGGGAGCCGGAGTGGCAGCCCACCCCCGCCGGACCGCCCCGCGCGCAGCTGCTGCGCGCCGTGCGCTGACCTGAGCCCTTTCCCCGAATCACATCTCCCCGGCGCTCGACCTGCGTCATGATCTTCCGCGGGATGACACGGGGGGTACTAGCCACACCCTCTTCTCGCCTGCCAGCACCGTCGCCGGAGCGACTCGTGCGAGGACACCGTGGATCCCGTGACCACCAATGCCTCAGTCAATGCCTCAGAGCCGCACGCCGCACGACTTGGAGCCCGCAAGATGACCACGACGATCCCCCAGCCTCGCCCTGCCCGGACCAGCACAGAGCAGGCAGCCGTCCGGACGGTGGACGTCCGCAAGACCTACGGGTCCGGCGACGCCGCCGTGCATGCCCTCGCCGGGGTGACCGTCGACCTCTACGCCGGCCAGTTCACGGCCGTGATGGGCCCGTCGGGCTCCGGGAAGTCGACACTGATGCACGTCACCGCCGGTCTGGACACCGTGACCAGCGGGACCGTGTGGATCGGCGACACGGACCTCACCACCCTGAAGGACAAAGGCCTGACCAGATTGCGCCGGGACCGGGTCGGCTTCGTGTTCCAGCAGTTCAACCTGGTGCCGACGTTGTCGGCCGCGGAAAACATCGCGCTGCCGATGCGGCTCGCCGGCCGTACGCCCGACCAGGCCTGGCTGGACCAGGTGATCGACGTCGTCGGGCTCGGCGACCGCCTGAAGCACCGGCCGAGCGAGCTCTCCGGGGGCCAGCAGCAGCGGGTGGCCGTCGCCCGGGCCCTGGCGGCTCGGCCGGAGGTCGTCTTTGCCGACGAGCCCACCGGCAACCTGGACTCGCGCTCCGGCGGTGAGGTGCTGACGTTCCTGCGCCGCTCGGTCGACGAGACGGCCCAGACGATCGTCATGGTCACCCATGACCCGGTGGCGGCCGGCCACGCCGACCGCGTGGTGTTCCTCGCCGACGGCCGCGTCGTCGACGACATGAGCGAGCCCACCGCCGACAAGGTGCTCGACCACATGAAGAACCTGGAGGGCTAAGCGATGCTCGCCCTCACCCTGCGCGGGCTCGCCGCGCACAAGCGCAGGCTGGTCAGCACGGTGCTGGCGGTGCTGCTCGGCGTCGCGTTCATGGCCGGCTCGCTGATCTTCACGGACACCATGCGGGCGACGTTGTCGGGCGCTTTCGCCGATGCCGAGCGCGGCACCGACGCCCTGGTTCGCGGACCGGCCACCATCGAAGGCTTCGGCGGCACGAAGTACGCACCGGTCGACGACTCCCTCGTCGACGAGGTTGCGGCGCTGCCCGGCGTCGCCGGCGTGGCCGCCCGCGTGGAGGGCTTCGCCCAGGTTGTCGACGAGGACGGCAAGGCGGTCGACGACATCGGGATGGGTGCCGCTCCCGCCGGCGCAGCCTGGACCGACGTGGCCGCCCTCAACCCGTTCGAACTGGTCGCCGGTCGCGGCCCCCAGCAGGACGACGAGGTCGTGGTCGACCGTTCGCTGGCCGACGAGGTGGGCCTTGCTCCCGGTGACCGTACGACGGTGCTCACGTCGTCCGGGCCGGTCGACGCGCGAGTCGTCGGCGTCGCAACGTTCGGGGAGGCGGACAACCGGGCGGGGAACCGCACCGTGCTCTTCACGCTCGAGACCGCCCAGCAGGTCCTGGGTCGCGCCGGGACCGTGGACGGCATCGCGGTCGAGGCCGCTGACGGAGTCAGCCAGGAGCAGGTTGCCAAGGAGATCGGCAACGTGCTCGGCGGCGACCTCGAGACCGTCACCGCGGCCGCGCTGACGGAGGAGAACGCCAACCGGAGCAACGAGGACGTCGACTTCTTCGGGACCTTCATGCAGGTCTTCGCCGTAGTGGCCCTGCTGGTGGGTGCGTTCATCATCAACAACACCTTCGCGATCCTCGTCGCCCAGCGGACCAAGGAGCTGGCCCTGCTGCGGGCCATCGGCGCGAGCGGTCGTCAGGTCCGCCGCAGCGTCACGGTGGAGGCGGCGGCGGTGGGCACGGTCGCGTCCGGGCTCGGCCTGCTGGTCGGTGTCGGCGTGGCCAAGGGCATCGGCGCGCTGTGGCGGAGCTTCGGGGTGACGATGCCGGAAGGACCGCTGGTGGTCTCGACGTCGTCCCTCTTGCTGGCCTTCGGCGTCGGTCTCGTCGTCACGGTCGGCTCTGCCCTGCTGCCAGCCCGCCGAGCGGCACGGGTGGCGCCGGTCGCGGCGATGCGGGATGTCGCCGTCGAGGCGACCCGCCCGTCCCGCAAGCGGATCGCGCTCGGGCTCCTGCTGACTGTCGGGAGCGTGGCCTCGGTGGTCGGCGGCATCACCAGCGGGACGGTGCCGGCGGTGCTGGGCGGCGCTCTCGCCGGCTTCCTCGGCGTCGCGACGCTCTCACCGGTGCTCGCCCGCCCCGTCGTGCGGGTGCTGGCGCTCGGGCTGCCGCGCGTCACCGGGGTCCGCGGACTGCTCGCCCGCGAGAACGCACGGCGCAACCCGAAGCGCACGGCGGCGACCGCCTCGGCGCTGATGATCGGCGTCGCGCTGGTCGGTGGCATCACGGTCTTCGCGGCGTCGGGCAAGTGGTCGGTGAGCCACTCCTTCGACAAGGAGTTCCGCGGCGACCTGGTGGTCGACACCGGAGCCTGGATGTACGGCGGGGCCAGCACCGACCTGGCGGCCGGCCTGCGGCAGACCGAACACGTCGAGGTCGCCGTCCCGCGTCGGCTCACCGAGGCGCAGGTCGGCGACTCCGTCACCGAGGTGGCCGGCTGGCCGGCCGCCACCGTGGAGCGGGTCTTCGACCTGGGCGTCACAGCCGGCTCCCTGGCGGACATGGGCGACGACGGCCTGGCCGTCTCGACCCGGCACGCCGAGGGGAAGGGCTGGGAGGTCGGCAGCCGAGTCCCGTTCGCCTTCGGCAGCGGCGTCGAGCGTACGTTCGTGGTGCGGGCGCTCTTCGACCACGCCGACTGGACCGGACAGATGTGGATCGACCACGCGGCTCTCGCGTCGGCGGAGCCCGGCTCCCTCGACACCAGCGTCTACGTCCGCGGCGAGGATGGCGCCGGCGCCGCGGCGCTGCGGCAGTCGGTCGACGCGACGACCGCGGCCTACGCCAACGTGGAGGTCCGCGACCGCGCCCAGATGCGGGAGCAGATCGTGTCTGAGTTCAACTCGATGCTCGGCATCGTCTACGCCCTGCTGGCGCTGGCGATCCTGATCGCGCTGGTCGGCATCGCGAACACGATGGCCCTGTCGGTGGTGGAGCGGACTCGGGAGCTCGGCCTGCTGCGGGCAGTCGGCATGTCACGCGGCGGACTGCGGGGCATGGTCCGCTGGGAGGCGGCCCT
>DASVED010000375.1:0-13557 GCA_036380775.1 Actinomycetes bacterium | reverse complement strand
GGCTGGACCTACCTGGTCTGGCCGGAGTCCGTGACCTTCTTCGGCACGAAGGGCCTGGTCAAGGTCCGGGGCACGATCGACGACCACCCGTTCCGGAGCTCGTTCATGGCGCTCGGCGACGGCACGCACAAGCTGCCGGTGAAGGCGGACGTCCGCAAGGCAATCGGCAAGCAGGCGGGCGACACGGTCATCGTGCGGCTCGAGGAGCGCCTGGAGAACTGACCGCGGTCACCGGCTGCCGGCGGCGGTCGCGACCCAGGAGCACCGACAGCGCCCCGGCGAAGATCGCAGCAGCGGCCAGCTCGATCGGCATCCGGTGTGACGCCTCCGGCTGGATGGCGGCGTGGACGCGGTCGAACCACGGTGGGAAGGGGGAGCGGTCGAAGAACTGGCGGCCTGGCTTGTCCATGTCCGGCAGGCAGGCGCCGGCGATGCCCGCGAGCACCGGCAGCACCAGGTGACGCGGCGTCTCGCGCACTACGAGTCCGATCGCGGCCAGCCCGAGCAGGCCGTCAGGGACGGCCACCTTCATCAGGTGCTCCTCGTCGAGCCCGAAGTGCGGCAATGCGTCGAGCACGAAGTGGGACAGGAAGCCACGCCCGAACGCCCTCACCGGGTCGCGGGTGAGAGCGCCGACCACGGCGCCGCTGAGAACGTGGTTGGTGATCAGCACCTGCGCAGCGTCCCAGACATCAGGGCGGACCGCGCTACGACAGTCGGTGGTGGTCGGTCAGGTCGTGCGGGCTGCCGGCCGGGTCAGCGTGCACGAGCGCGGCGTGCAGCCTGGGGATGTCGTGCAGCAGCCGGTGCTCGGTGTCCTCCGCGACCCCGTGCGCCTCGAGCAGGCTGATGTCAGGGTCGACCACGATCTCGATCTCGGCCCGCAGTGTGTGTCCGATCCAGCGCAACCGGACGGCACCGACGTCCAGCACGCCATCGGTCGAGCGAGCCGTGGCCTCGACGGTGTCGACCAGCTCCGGATCGACGGCGTCCATCAGCCGCCGGTAGACGTCGCGCGCGGCGTCGCGGAGCACGGCCAGCACCGCCACCGTGATCAGCAGACCGACCAGCGGATCGGCCGCCTCGAAGCCCAGGGCCACACCGGCCGCGCTCAGCACCACGCCCAGCGACGTGAAGCCGTCGGTGCGCGCGTGCAGGCCGTCGGCGACCAGCGCCGCTGAGCCGATCCGCCGGCCCACGACGATCCGGTAGCGAGCGACCGCCTCGTTGCCCACGAACCCGATCAGGCCCGCCGTCGCCAGGAGCCCGAGGTGGTCGAGGTCGCGCGGATCGGCCAGCCGGCGGATCGCCTCGACCGCGGCGAACACCGCCGAGGCCGCGATGAACAGCACCACCACGATGCCGGCCAGGTCCTCGGACCGTCCGTAGCCGTAGGTGTAGCGGCGGGTCGCCGCACGGCGGCCGAGGGTGAACGCGACCGCGATGGGCAGCGCGGTCAGCGCGTCGGCGAAGTTGTGGATCGTGTCGACGAGCAGCGCCACCGACCCGCTGACCGCGAAGACGGCGAGCTGTAGGAGCGCGGTGACCATCAGGGCCACGAAGGACCACAGCAGGGCGCGCATCCCGGCCCGACTGGACTCGAGCTCGCTGTCCAGCGCGACCGAGGCATCGTGGCTGTGCGGGGTCACGAGGTGGCGCAGCCGGCCGACCAGGCCGCCTAGCGCGCTGCCGTGGCCGTGCCCGCCGTCGTGGTCGTGCCCGCCGTCGTGGTCGTGCCCGTGCGGCTCGGAGGTCATGGCGTCACGTCGTCATGTCCGGTGCACCGCTCACGTCGTGCACGTGGTGGAGCAGGTCGTGCACGAAGTACCGGGCGAACGACGCGACCGTGAACTCCGACCCGTCGCTGCGCCGGCCCGGTCGCTCCCACTGGTCACCCGTCACCGCCTCGAAGCGGTTGGCGATGGCCTCCGCCTCGGCGGCCAGCTCGGCGGCCACGGTGGCCGGGTCCTGCTCGCCGTACCGCTCGGCGACCGCCGTCTCGTCCTGGTCCCAGTTGGCGAACACCGGGTCGTCCCGCTCGAGCATCAGGACGAGCCGTTCGTCGAAGAGGTGGCAGACGTCGCGGACGTGGCACGCGTACTCCAGCGGTGACCAGGTGGACTCGTCCGGTCGCTCGCGCGCGTCCGGGCGACACAGCACCCGGCGCCATACCTCGACGCTCTCGCGGACCAGCCGGGGCACCTGCTCGGTGGGCACGGCGCCGGCGTCCAGCCCGCACTCGGGGCAGGGTTCTCGGAGCACCCAGGTCCAGTCCTTGCCGTCCGGGACGATCGCCACGTCGGGCACGATACGCAGTCGTGAGCGGCAATCGGGCGGAGGGCAGCGCGCTGGTCCGGACCCTGGTGGCGACGGGGGACTCCTTCACCGAGGGGCTGGAGGACGACCTCGGGCCGGATGGGCGACACCTCGGGTGGGCCGACCGGGTCGCGGCGGCGCTCGCGACCCGTGACGGTGGCCTGCGCTACGCCAACCTGGCGGTTCGCGGCCGGCTCCTGGACCAGGTCGTCGAGGAGCAGGTGCCGGTGGCCCTGTCGCTGCAGCCCGACGTCGTGACGTTCCACGCCGGCCCCAACGACGTGCTCCGTCCGCGGACCGATGTCGCTGCGGTGCTGCGCCGCTACGACCGTGGGGTCGGGCTCGTGCGTGCCGACGACGTCGACACCGTGCTGTTCACGGTCATCGAGAGGGCCGGCGGCACCGGCCGGACCGCGCAGCGGCTGGCCGACCGGTTCGCCGAGTTCAACGCAGGCGTGCGCGAGGTGGCCTCCCGCCGGGGTGCCCTGCTGGTCGACCAGGCTGCCGTGCCCGCCCTGCAGGACCGCAGGCTGTGGCACGAGGACCGGCTGCACCTCGCTCCCGAGGGTCATGCGCGGGTCGCGGCGGCCGTCCTGGCCCGGCTCGGGGTCGACGACCCGGTCCTGCTGGGTGGCGACCCCGGCTGGTGGGAGGTGCCGCTGGACGTCGCGCCGCGCTCACGGCGGCACCACGACGTGGTGGCCGACGTCCGCTGGGTCCGGCGGTATCTCGTCCCGTGGGTGGGGCGCCGGCTGCGGGGCGTCTCCAGCGGCGACGGGCTCTCGCCCAAGCACGTCGAGCTGGTCGACGTCCTGCCTCGTGAGGACCGTCCCGGCGGCAGCGGGTCAGCCGGCGGCTGAGGCCAGCCGCTGCTGATAGAGCCGCAGGGCCGCGACCCGCGTCGCGGCCTCCACGAGGCGCTCGGCCGGGATCCGCCCGCTGCGCACCGCCTCGACAACCGCCCGTCGAGCCGCTCGCGGCCGCGGCGAGTTCAGCACCAGGTCGTTGCCGGCCAGCAGCGACAGGACGGCGCCCTCGGCAGGTCCGTAGCGGCCATGGACCGGGCCCATGCCCTGCGAGTCGGTGATCGCGACCCCCTCGAACCCCAGCCCGCCACGCAGCAGCTCGCCGAGCACCGTCGGGCTCAGCGACGCGGGCACGCCCTCGTCGAGCGCCGGCACCGCGACGTGGCCGGTCATCACGGCCGGAGCGCCGGCCTCGACGGCAGCCCGGAACGGCACCAGGTCGGTCTGCTCCAGGCGGGCCAAGGCCTTGCGCTGCACCGGCAGCGACCGGTGGCTGTCACCGGTCACGGTGCCGAGGCCGGGGAAGTGCTTGACGGCTGGGATCACGCCGGCCTTCAGGTACCCCTCGACGGACGCGACGACCATCCGCGCGGTCACGTCCCGGTCCGGCGAGTAGGTCCGGGAGCCCATGACCGACCGGCCGTCCGGGTCCACGTCGGCGACGGGGGCGAGGACCATGGTCACGCCCAGCGCGCGAAGCGTCCGGCCGTTGGCCCGGGCGACCTTCCTGGCGTACGCGGGGTCGTTGCTGGCCCCGATCGACGCGGCGGACGGCACCACGTCGACGCCGACCTTGAGCCGCTGGACGACGCCGCCCTCCTGGTCCATCGAGACCAGCAGCGGCAGCCCGTCGGGGCCGTCGCCGGCCCGGTGCAGGACGCCGGACAGCCCCTCGACCTGGTCGGCGTCGGCGATGACCTCGGGGCGCAGGAAGAACCCGCCGTACGGATGGCCGGCGGCGACCTCGGCCGGCGAGTCGACACCGTGCATCGCCTGGTTCTGGGCGGCCTCGGCCGGAGTCGGCGCGTCGCCGTCGTAGCCCCAGAAGCCGGGCATCAGCACCGAGGCGACCCGGTCGGCCACGCTCATCGCCTCGACCGTCTCGCGGGCCTGCTCGATCTCGCCGAGGGTCGGGCCCCAGCCGCTGGGCGCGTCCGGGTCCACCGGGTTCGCCGTCGGCGTGGGGGATCCGGAGCCGCCCGACGCCTCACGGGCCGCTCCCTCGCGGGCCGGCGCGGCGGACCCGCTGTCGAGCAGGCCGCAGCCGGCCAGCGTGGCGGCGATGAGCAGCAGGGCGACGAAGGCGGCGGGACGTCGCGCGGGCAGGCGGGGCCGGGCAGGACGTGGCTCGGGAGGTGTCGACGGCATCGCCGGACCATGGTGCCATCCGGCTGGCTGCCGCCCCTTGGTCATGGGTCGACTGCACGCCGCGGCTCCGCGACGGGTCCCCACCTCCGTACGCTCGTGAGGTGCCGGACCCCACGCCCCGCCGCCTGCCGCTGGCGCCGCGGCCGCTCACCGAGCCGCACGTCTCACGGCTGCCGCCGGATCACCCCGGCCGCCCTGCCGTCCTCGCCGCTCACCAGGGCGCCCTCGACCGCGGCGACGCCGGCTACCCGGACCCGGAGAGCGGCCTGTTCGTCCTGACGGCCGCCTTCCTGGCCGACCGGGGTACCTGCTGCGACCGCGGCTGCCGGCACTGCCCCTACGTCACCGACTGACCCGGCCACCCCGCGTTGCCGCGTTGCCGCCCGTTCCCGCCACCCCTCTGCGTTCGGCGACGTTGCGCACCGACACGCCGGACGACACGCCGGTTGACGGGTGCGCAACGTCGCCGAACCGTGGGGCTCGGCGGAGTGTCCACAGGTCCAGGCCATGTGGAGCCTGTCCACGGGGCCGTGCGGAGCGGCCAGGACCGATCGGGTCGCGCTCGATCGTCGACCCATGGACGAGATGCTTCGACAGCTGCCCCGGACGCCGGTGACCACCCGTGCGGCACGACGGAGTGGCGTCCCTGCCCGGGAGCTGGCCGGACCGCTGTGGCAGCGGCTGCACCGGGGGGTGCACGTGGACGCAGCGGTGGACGCGGACGACCCAGACCTGCGGATCGCGGCCGTGGCAGAGCTGCTCCCGGCCGGTGCCGCGATCGGGGGCTGGGCCAGCCTGCGCGTGCTCGGGGCGCGGTCGCTCGATGGGCGGGCGGGATCGCGGAGCGTTGAGCCGGTGACGGTCTGCGTGGGGCGGGACGGGGTGATCCGGCCGCGGCCCGGCCTTGCCCTGGACCGCACCCCGCTCTCGGACGACGACGTGGTCGACGTCAACGGAGTCCGGGTGACGACCTGGTTGCGGAGCTGCTCGTACCTCGCAACGCACTTGCCCGTGGAGCGGACGACTGCACTGATCGATGCCGCGCTACGCGACGGCCTGGGGTCGGCGCCCGAGCTGCGTCGGCACTTGGCTGCGATGCGCCGGTGCCACGGTGCTCCCCGGGCGCGAGTGGTGGCCGGCCTTGTCGACGGTCGCTCGGCATCGATGCCCGAGAGCGTCCTGAAGGTCGTCTGGGTGCTCGAGGCGGGGCTTCCGCCCCCGCTGGTCAACCAAGCACTGGTCGACGACCGAGGGCAGCCGCTCGGCAAGCCCGACCTGCTGGACGTCGAGGCGGCGATGGTCGCCGAGTACGACGGGTCGACCCATCGAGAGCTGCTCGAGCACACGTACGACAACGCGCGCGAGGAGGGCTTCGAGTCGCACAACCTGGTGGTCGTCCGCGCCACCAGCATCGACCTGTGGCCACGGCGGCCGCTCCTCGTCCAGCGGCTGCGCGACGGACGGGCCCGCGGCCTGGCTCGTGACCGTTCTCGGGACCGCTGGGGGCTCCGCCCGGCCTGATCCGGTCGCGCGACACACCCGCCCCGGCGACGTTGCGCACCGACACGCCGGACGACACGCCGGGCGACAGGTGCGTAACGTCGCCGAACCGCGAGGGGGAAGGGGCTGGGGGCCACACGGCCGCTCGGCCCGGCTGCCGCTCTGGGACCGGGAGAGTGTCCGGATGGTGGACACCGCGAGGGTGGGCTGTGGATGCACCGGTGGACGAAGAGGTGGACAACGCCGGGTGGCCGGGGGACAACCGGCCCCGACCTGTGGAGATACCTGTGGACCCCGAAACTGGGTCAAATTCCCTCGGGAAAGCCCTTGTGGGGCCTGCGGTCCGGGCACTAGAAATCTCATCACGTCACCGGGAACGGGGACCGGCCCGGGGGAGACCCCGGGACGTCGGGAACAGCGGGAAACCGCAGTTGCCGACGGGTCCGCGAAGAACGGTGGCTGGTTCCGAGGTGTGGACGGTCGAGCAATCGACCGCCCGGGTCCGGGGCCGTGCCACGAAGCGACCTACCGAGCAATCGGAAGGCATCGGACGAGGCACACGTGCCAGGTGCCGCGTTCGGCCGAGCAATCGGTCGAACAGCGAGCCGGGTGCGGTGTCCTGAGGCGCGCCCGCCGAGCAATCGGCGGGGAAGCGAACGGGACGCAGGCGTGGCGGAAGCGCAGCGACCGAGCAATCGGCCGTGAGCGGGACGACGCGTCAGTGTGGTGCAGCGCACCGTCCGAGCGATCGGGCGGAAGCGGACGCCATGCGAGCGTCGCGCAGCGCACTCGCCGAGCAATCGGCGGGAGAGCGGACGAGGCGTTGTCCGGTGGCGACGGCAGCTGAGCAATCAGCAGCCGGCGTCGCGGGACTGGCGGGGCCCCTCCAACTCATGCGTGGAGGGGCCTTTGTCATGCCCGGCGACAGCCGGGATCAGACGTTGACCGGCGACATGTCGGGGTAGCGGTCGCCGGCGGTGACCCCGGCCGGCGCGAGCTCCTCGAGGCGGGCCAGGTCCTTCTCGCTCAGCTCGACCTCCGCCGCGGCGGCGTTCTCCTCGAGGTACGCGACCCGCTTGGTGCCGGGGATCGGCACGACGTCCTGCCCTTGGGCCAGCACCCAGGCCAGCGCGAGCTGGGACGCCGAGATGCCCTTCTCCGTCGCGAGCTCGCGCACCTTGTCGACCAGCTCGAGGTTGGTCGCGAAGTTCTCGCCCTGGAACCTCGGGTGCCGGCGGCGGATGTCGCCGGCCTCGAAGTCGTCGGGGCTGCGGATGGCTCCGGACAGGAAGCCGCGCCCGATCGGGGAGTAGGCGACGAAGCCGATGCCCAGCTCCCGCACGGTGGCCAGCACGTCGTTCTGCTCGACGTCGCGGGTCCACAGCGACCACTCGGTCTGCACCGCGGTGACGGGGTGCACCGAGTGCGCCCGCCGGATCGTGGCCGCCGCGGCCTCGGAGATGCCCAGATGGCGCACCTTGCCGGCCTCGACCAGCTCGGACATGGCTCCCCACGTCTCCTCGACGGGCGTCGAGCGGTCCACCCGGTGCTGGTAGTAGAGGTCGATGTGGTCCACGCCGAGCCGCTGCAGCGAGGCGTCGCAGGCAGCGTGGACGTACTCCGGGCGGCCGTTGACACCGCGGCGGCTGCCGTCCTCGCCGCGCTCGTTGCCGAACTTGGTGGCCAGTTGGACCTCGTCGCGACGGTCGGCGATCGCCGCGCCCACCAGCCGCTCGTTCGTGAACGGCCCGTACATGTCGGCGGTGTCCAGGAACGTCACGCCGATGTCGAGGGCGCGACGGATCGTCTCGGTGGACTGGGCTTCGTCGCCGGTCCCGTAGAACTCGCTCATCCCCATGCAGCCCAGCCCGACGGCCGAGACGGTGAGGCCGCCGTCGTGGCGGCCGAGGGTGCGAGTCTGCGTCAGTGGTGTCAGAGGTGTCGGAGGTGTCATGTGGCACTGCCTACCCGACGTAGGGTCGGAAACCCACCTTCACAGCGACCTCACAGGGAGTGCGCAGGGAGCAGCCAGTACGCGGCAGGAGGATCAGCCGAGTACCAAAGGATGGGCCCGACGACGACAGACGGGACGACACGTGGCACACGGCACCGCGGAGCAGGCACCCGAAGCACGGCTGCTCGTGGTGGACGACGAGCCCAACATCCTCGAGCTGCTGGCCACCAGCCTGCGCTTCGCCGGGTTCGAGGTCGTCACTGCGACCAACGGCCGCGAGGCTCTCGCCGAGGCCCGGCGGTCGCGCCCTGACCTGGTCGTTCTCGACGTGATGATGCCGGACATGGACGGCTTCGCCGTGGTCCGCCGGATGCGCGGCGAGGGATCGACCGCGCCGGTCCTGTTCCTCACCGCCCGGGACGCCACCGAGGACAAGGTCACCGGCCTCACGGTCGGCGGGGACGACTACGTCACGAAGCCGTTCAGCCTGGAGGAGATCGTGGCCCGCATCCGGGCGGTCCTCCGGCGTACGTCGGGACGCGGCCCGGCCGGGGAGGCGCCGGCGCGGCTGACTTTCGCCGACGTCGAGCTGGACGACGACACCCACGAGGTCTGGAAGGCGGGCGAGCTGGTCGCGTTGTCCCCGACCGAGTTCAAGCTGCTGCGGTACTTCATGCAGAACGCCGGACGGGTTCTCTCCAAGGCGCAGATCCTCGACCACGTCTGGCACTACGACTTCGGTGGCGAGGCCAACGTCGTCGAATCCTACGTGTCCTACCTGCGCCGCAAGGTCGACACCACCGAGCCGCGCCTCCTGCACACGCTGCGCGGCGTCGGCTACGTCCTGCGCGTCCCGCGGGGGTGAGCAGCGTCGTCTCCGCCCGAACCGTCATGGAGCGGACGCCGCTGCGCGTCACGCTGGTGGTCGCGCTCGTCGTCCTCGCGGCGGTCGGCCTGACCGTGACAGGCGCCGTGGTGACGACGGCCATCCGGGGCTACCTGGTCGGCCAGGTCGACCAGGACCTCGTCGCCCTCGCCCAGCGGCCGCCGCAGCCGCAGGACCTGCAGGGTGGCGAGAACGGCCCCTTCGAGACCAGTCGGGACGAGTACGTGGGGATCGCGGCGACCAACGGCACTGGCCTGCGAGGTCAGACCAGCCGGATCGGGGCCGACGCCCCCGCGCTCCAGGCGGGCCAGCTCTCCGGCGCGGGCCAGCAACCGTTCACGGTGCACGCCGGCGGGTCCGGGGGGCTGTGGCGGGTTGTCGTGCGCCCGGCGACGGTCGTCCGGACCGGGGAGCAGGTGCTCGTCGTGCGCGGGATCTCCCTCGACGACGTGCAGGACACGACCCGCCGGCTGGTGCTCGTCGAACTCCTTGTCGGGGCGGGCGTCCTGGCGCTCCTCGGGGGGCTCGGTTACGTGGTCGTCCGGACCTCGCTGCGGCCGCTGGAGAAGGTCGAGTCGACGGCGGCCGAGATCGCCGCAGGGGACCTGTCCCGTCGAGTGCCGGAGGGCGACCCGCGGACAGAGGTCGGCCGGCTCTCCAGTGCCTTCAACGGGATGGTCGACCAGATCGAGTCGGCGTTCCGCGCGCGGGAGGCGTCGGAGTCGGACGCCCGGGCCAGCGAGGACCGGATGCGGCGCTTCGTCGCCGACGCCAGCCACGAGCTGCGCACGCCGCTGACCTCGATCCGCGGGTTCGCCGAGCTCTACCGTCAGGGGGCGGTCGGTGGCCCGGACGAGGTGGACCGGCTGATGGGCCGGGTCGAGGACGAGGCCGCCCGGATGGGCCTGCTGGTCGAGGACCTGCTCCTGCTCGCCCGGCTGGACCAGCAGCGGCCGCTACGCCAGGAGCCGGTGGACCTCCTGGGCATCGTGACCGACGCCGCGCAGGACGCCCGGCTCCTCGCGCCGGACCGGCAGGTCGACCTCGACGTGCGCGGCGACCAGGCGCCCGTCGTCCTGGGGGACGAGGCCCGGCTGCGCCAGGTCGTCACCAACCTGGTGTCCAACGCCATCACCCACACGCCGGCCCGCACCCCGGTCGCCGTGACGCTGCGGACCACGGCGGACGGTGCGGGCGCAGGTCGGGCAGTGGTCGGTGTGCACGACCAGGGGCCTGGGCTCGGCCCCGAGGACCGCGAGCGGGTGTTCGAGCGGTTCTACCGCGCCGACCCGTCGCGTACCCGCTCCGCCGGCGGCAGCGGGCTCGGGCTGTCCATCGTCGCCGCCCTCGTGGCCGCCCATGGCGGCCGGGTGTCGGTCGAGTCGGAGCCGGGTCGGGGCAGCTCGTTCCTCGTCGACCTCCCGCTGCTCGACACCGTCGGCCGCCACGACGACGAGCCCGCCGCGCGGCCAACTGGTGGCTGAGTCACAGCCGGGTCACAGGTTCGGGCTCGACCATGAGCGCATGGACGCCAACGGACCCAGCGCGAACGGCACAGACAGCATCGACAGCAGCCCCGGCGGCGACACCGTCGACTCGCTCGACCCGGCTCCGCCGCGAGCGGCAGGGCGCTGGCCGTCGTGGCGACGCGGTGGCACCGTGCTCGTCGCGGTCGTCGCCCTGGTCGTCGGCGGGGCGCTCGGCGCCTCGATCGCCGGCGGCGCCACGGGCACCCAGGAGCTCGCCGCGTCGTCGGACCCGTCCGCCGACGACGACGCGGTGCCTGAGGACGGGGACCGGCGCGGCCACGGGATGCTGCGCGGCCACGGGCCCGGCCTTCCCTTCGGTCACGGCCTCTTCGGCGCCCTGCACGGGTCGTACGTCGTCGAGGACCCGGACGGCGGCTACCGCACGATGGTGACCCAGCGCGGCGAGGTGACCGCGGTGTCCGACACCTCGCTGACGGTCCGGTCCGAGGACGGCTACGACGCGACGTACCGCCTGACCGACGACACGCTCGTGCTCGGCGGCACCGAGGGTGCTGCCGCACTGGAGGACGGTGACGAGGTCGCGGTCGCTGGCGTCCGGACCGGCGACGGCACCCGGGCCCTGCACGTCGCCGACCTGAGCCGGATGCAGGAACTGCGCTGGGAGCACGGCCCCCGCGAGCTGCCGGCCCCCGGGCCGAGCGAGACCACGACGACGGGCAGCAGCAGCGCCTGAGCCGCCGATTAGGGTCGGGGGGTGCCGTCACGTCCCCTCTCGCCCGGCGAGCTGACCCGATTCCGCGTCTTCGCTTGGGTGACCGGCGTCGCCCTCGTGGTGCTCGTGTTCGTCGCCATGCCGCTGAAGTACCTGGGCGACGACGACCGTCTGGTGCGGGTCGTCGGGGTGGCCCACGGGTGGCTCTATCTGGCCTACCTGGTCACAGCGTTCACCGTGGCGTACCGGCTGCGCTGGCCGCCCGGCCGGACGGTGCTGCTGCTGCTGGCGGGGACCGTGCCGTTCATGTCCTTTGTCGCGGAGCGACGAGTGACTCGGGCGATCCGGACCACCGACCGCGATCCTGCTGGTCGCGCGCCGCGCGCCTGAGCACCGCGGCCCAGAAGTACACAGCAGCGCCGGCGAAGAGCCACCACTGCACGGCGTAGGCGAGGTTGCGCCACCGGCCACCGAACCCGCCCGTGCCCCCGTCGCTGCCGGATGCCGTCACCCCGGCGACAGCGCGCTCGGGGGCCGCGGGGTCGGGTGGATCGGAGGATCGCAGCACCAGGTAGCCGTCGTAGAGCTCCTCGGCGGCGTACGGCAGCTTCTGCAGCAGCGTGACGGTGGCCACGTAGGCGACCTCACGCTCGGACGCGACGGTCGTCCCTGACGCGTCAGCCTCCGTCTCGGACGCCTGCAGCACCCCGCGCACCCGCACCGACCCCTCGGGTGGCGGGGGCGGCGTCACGCCCTCGGGCACCCAGCCGCGGACCACGGGCAGCACGCCGCTCGAGGTCCGCAGCGGCGTGACCACGATCGAGCCCGGCCGGCCCTCCTGCTCACGGTCCGGCACCGACACCTGCCCGGCGGCGTCCCACTCGCCCGAGGCCCGCACCGGCCGGCCGGGGTCGCCGGGGCCGAGGCGCCCGCCCGCTGACGTGACCCGCTCGACCTCGACGGTGCGGCTGCCGGCGGGTGCGGGTGAGCGGCCGTCCTCGAAGCTCTGCAGCTGCCACCAGCCGAGCCAGCCCATGGCGCCGACGGCGACCACCAGCAGCAGGTGCCACGTCCACCAGCGCGGGCGCAGCCCAACGGGGATCACCCCCGCACGCTAACTGCCGACCCACTGCGTCACCATGACAGCCATGCCGCAGTCGACCGATGAGCTGCTCTCCCTGCTGGACCTCGAGACGATCGAGGACGGCCTCTACCGCGGACGCCAGCCGGACACGTCGTTGCAGCGGGTGTTCGGCGGGCAGGTGGCCAGCCAGGCCCTCGTCGCCGCGACCCGGACGGTGGAGGCGGGCCGGGCCGTGCACTCCCTGCACGCCTACTTCCTGCGTCCGGGCGACACGGCGGTCCCGATCGTCTACGACGTGGAGCGCACCCGGGACGGCCGGGCCTTCAGCACCCGCCGGGTCGTGGCCCGCCAGCACGGCCGCACGATCTTCTACCTGTCGGCGTCGTACCAGGTCCCGGAGGAGGGCCTCGAGCACCAGGACCCCATGCCGGAGGTGGCGCCGCCGGACGATTGCCCCGAGCTCGGTGACGTGCTGGCCCGACTGTCCGGGCGGCCGCGGGCTGAGTGGGACCGCGAGTGGGCGGCGCTCGACGTGCGGTACGCCGGGGACGTGCGAGCCCCGGGGGAGCGCCACGAGCCGGTGTCCAGGGTCTGGCTCAAGGCCTCCGGACCGGTCGGCGACGACCCGGTCGTGCACGCCGCCGTCCTCACCTACGCGAGCGACCTGACCCTGCTCTCGGCGGCGGTCCTGCCGCACGGCACCTACATCGGCGACCCGCGGCTGCAGCCGGCGTCCCTGGACCACGCGATGTGGTTCCACCGGCCGTTCCGGGCCGACGAGTGGCTGCTCTACGACCAGACGTCACCGTCGGCCTCAGGGGGCCGCGGGCTCGCGACCGGGCGGCTCTTCACCGCCGATGGTGACCTCGCGGTGTCCGTCGTCCAGGAGGGGCTGCTGCGGCTGCGCCGGGACTGACCCGGACGGTGGGCCGGTCGGCGGCCCGGGCTCGGTGCTCTCGGCCGCCCGGCGGCTCGGGTGGGTGCGCGCCAGCCGGCTGCGGGTGCCCTCGAGGAGCGCGGTGGAGGCCGGCGCGTTGGTGAGCGCATCGAGGAAGTCGTCGCCGCCGATGCGGAGCAGGTGGCTGGGCTGCGTGCTGGTCACGGTCGCTGTGCGCGGGATCCGCTCCAGGAGGCCGATCTCACCGAAGTACGCGCCGCCCTCCATGGTCGGCAGCTCCTGGTCGACGGCGGCCTCGCCCCGCGCGTGGACCGCCATCTCTCCCTCGAGCAGCACGTAGAAGGCGTCGGCCTCGTCCCCTTCGCGGATGACCACGGAGCCGGCCGGCACGTCGACCTCCGTCGCCCGGTCGGCCAGTCGCTCGAGGACCGGACGGGTGGCGTCGGCCAGGATGCCGAGCTTCTCCAGAGCGAGCACGCGTGGCTCGATGACCGCGAGATGCGCGACGTTCGCCTGGTCCATCCGGCGCAGCCACGGCCAGCC
>DASVED010000374.1:0-5482 GCA_036380775.1 Actinomycetes bacterium | reverse complement strand
TCAGCCGACGAACTGCAGGTCGGAGACGAGCCACCGGTCGCCGTCGCGGACGAGGTCCATCTGCAGCCGGTAGTGCCGCTTCTGGGGCTGCTCGCTGGCGGCGTTGGTGACTGCGCTGTCGGCGACGACCAGGACCCGCGCGGAGTCGTCGTCGTCGCTCACGATGCCGGCCTCGAGCACCTCGCCCTTCGACACGGCCTGGTTGGCGGTCACCAGGTCGGCGAGGTCGTTCGTCCCGGCCTCGAACTGCGAACGGAAGTCGCCGGTCGCGCCGTCGAGGACTCTCCCGAGGTCCCGGTCGAGCTCCTGGTAGTCCAGCGTGGTGAAGTTCACCGCCTGCTGGCGGGCGGCCCGGAGGACCTCGGTCCGGCGCTGCTCTCGGTCGTCGGCCGCGGAGAGCCGCGGCACCGTCAGGGCGATCAGCACGAGACAGGCGACGGCCGCCAGCGCCAGGCCGGCGAGAGCGAGCATCCGGCTGCCCGGCGACGTGGGCCGAGGCGGGCGGGTCCTCACCGGCTCAGGGGACCGAGCAACAGCCACTTCCAGGACTCCTCTCCGAATGCCTGCTCCTGGCCACCGCGCGTACCCAGGACGAGCGGCAGGCCGCCCGCCCCCATGGCCACCCCGCTGGTGGCGTCGTACCCGGTGAGGTCTGTCGACGAAACGGCGGTGTCCCTATCGTCACCATTCGTACCGCCGCCTGGAACGAGGGCGTTGGAGCGGTCGCTCGGCGCCGGCGCGTTCTGCGCGCCGCGGACGCTGGTCTTCGAGCCGCGCGGCTCGGCGCAGTGCGCGTCCGTGTTGGCGGGCACGTCCGACGTGGCCGCCGGCGTGCGCTGGTCGGTCCCCTCGTAGCCCTTCTTGCACGACGGCGGGTCGCTGTTGAGCACCAGACCGAAGTGCGACGTGCCGTCGCCCGGGACGACCGTGTAGCCGCCGGCCACGTTGTCGGGGTAGGTGACCAGGACCTGCTCCAGGCCGTCGAGCCGCGCCACCGTGACCTGCCCGCTGGTCAGGAGGTTGGCCAGCAGCGCTGAGATGGCGGACCGGTTCTGCTCGATCAGGCTCTTCAGCTCGCGGGACGCGACCACCCCGTTGTCGAGGAGCTTGCGCAGGTCCCCGTCGCTGGTGCGGAGGGTGTCGCTGAACGCCGCCAGGTCCGCGGCGAAACCCTTGATCGCCGAGCCGGACTCGCGCTGGGTGGCGAGCACGGTCTGCCCGTCCTCGATCAGCCGGATCGTCTCCGGGAGCGCGGCCACCGCCTCGCGGGTCAGCGCGTCGCCGGAGTCCAGCAGCCGCTGCAGGTCCCTCCCGCCGCCCTCGAACGCGGAGCCGAGCTCGTCGATGACGACGATGAGGTCGCGCTTGTCGACCGACTCCACCAGCCGGTTCAGGTTGAGCAGCAGGACCTCGGTCGGCAGCGGGCTGCGGGTCTCCTCGGCGCGGATACGGTCGCCGTCGGTCAGGAACGGTCCGCCCTGACCGCGCGGCTGGAGGTCGACGTACTGCTCACCGACCGCGGAGCGGTTCTCGACCACTGCCTGCGTGTCCGCGGGCACCCGGACACCCTCCTCGAGGCGCAGGTCGACGTGGACACCGTCGGCTGCCAGGCGGAGCCGGTCGACCCGGCCGACCGCCACCCCGCGGTAGGTCACCTCGGCGTTCTCGAAGATCCCGCCGGACTGCACGAAGTCGGCGGTCACGACGTAGCCGTCCCCGAGCAGGGCGGCACCGAGCCCCACGTACTTGGCGCTGACGTAGCTCATGCCGAGCACCGTGATCAGCGCGAAGACCACGAGCTGCACCTTGGTGCTCCGGCGGATCACGTGAGCCCCCCGAGCATCAGGGCGGCAAGGTTCGTGTCGTACGCGCCGTCGGTCGAGGCGGAGCCGAGGCAGATGGTCACCACGCAGGTATCCGTCGGCACCGGGGTGCTGGTGACGCCGGGCACGGTCGGGAGCGGGACCGGGTTGCTGACCGTCACCGTCGGCACGGGCAGGCTGGGCAGGCTGGGCAGTCCGGTTCCTGTCGGGTTCGGCACGGGGGGCAGGCTGGGCAGGCCGGGGTCCTTGCCTCCGTTCAGGTTCGTCAGCACGGTGCGCAGGTCGAGGTCGGCCGTGATCCGCAGGTTCGTGAAGTCGCCCTTCACCGCACCGGTCGCCGCCTGCGGGAACGGGTAGGTCACGAGCATCTCCAGGGCGCCCGGCAGCGCGTCTCCCGCCTCAGAGAGCCGGGTGAGGATCGGGTCGAGAGCCCGCAGGTTGGCCACCGTGTCCGCCTTCGAGGCGTTGATCACCCGGGTCCCGACCCGGCCGAGGTCGGAGAGCGCGGTGAGCATCCTGGTGAGCTCCTGCCGCTGGTCGGCGAGCACCTTCAGCCCGGGGCCGAGGTTCTCGATCGCCAGCCCGATGTCCTCCTTCTGCGCGGCCAGCCGTGCGCTGAGCCGGTCCAGGCCGTCCAGCGCCCGCACGATCTCGCTCTTGTGCTCGTCCAGCCCGCCGATGAACGTGTCGAGCTGGCGGATCGCGCCCTGGATGTCCGCCTCGTGTCCGCGCATCGCCTTGGTCAGCTCGACGTTGATGGTCTTGAGCTGGGCGACACCGCCACCGTTGAGGAGCAGGGACAGGGCCGCGAAGACCTCCTCCACCTCGGGGTTGCGCCCGGAGCGCTGCAGAGGGATCCGGTCGCCGTCGCGGAGCCGTCCGGCGCCGCCTCCTCCTGGAGGTGGGCCGAGCGAGACGAACTTCTCCCCGAGGAGGCTGGTCTGCCGCAGCTCGGCGACGGCGTTGTCGGGCAGTCGGACGGAGTCGAGGAGCCGCACCTCGACCTCGGCGTGCCACCCGTCGAGAGAGACGTCCTCGACGGCACCGACCGTCACGTCGTTGACCTTGACGGCCGACTGGGGCACCAGGTCGAGCACGTCGGCGAACTCCACCGTGACCCGGTACACGTCGTCGCCACCGGCGGCGCCTCCTGGCAGCGGCAGGTCGTAGACGCCCTCGCAGGCGGACAGTGTCCCCGCGAGCAGCACCGCACAGACAGCGGTGCCCACGCGGCGGGCCGGGGCGAGCTGGCCGGTCACCGGGACCCCCCGAGAATGCCGCCGAGCGTCAGGTCCGGAGCCGCCGGGCCGCTTCCGCCGCCGCTGGGCTGGACGAGCTCCTTCTTGTCGAAGATCTTCTCGAGCTCGTCGCAGGCGCTCTCTGGCTCCCCGAGGCTGGTCAGCAACGAGCACAGGTAGAGCGCCGGGTCGTCCATCTGCGACTCGTTGTTGCGCGTGTCGAGCGTTCCGGACGACGGGTTGAATGCGAGCTGGAGGTTCGACAGGGCGCCGGGGCCGGCCTCGAGCACCTCAGCCATCGCGTCCTTCTGCTTGGCCAGGGTGCCGGTGATGTCGGCCAGGCCCTCGATGTCGGTGGTGAGGTTGGCGCGGTTCTGCTTCACGAAGGAGGCGACCTCGGAGAGCGCCACGGCCAGGTGCTTCAGGGCCAGGGCCAGCTCCTCGCGCTCGGCGGCGAGCTGGTCGGCCACGCTGGCCAGGTCGCTGTTGAACGCCCGGACCTGCTGGTCGCTGGACGCGAGGGCGGTCGTGAAGACCTGCAGGTTGCGCACCGTCCCGAACAGGTCCTCCTTGCCGTCCGCCAGCGTCGAGATGGCCGTGGAGAAGTCCCGGACGGTGCGGTTGATGTTCTTGCCCTCCCCCTCCAGGTTGTCCGCGCCGACCGCGAGAAGGCGCGAGAGCGCACCGTTCTTGTTGGCGCCCTCCGGCCCCAGGGCGACGTTGAGGTCGTTCAGGCTGCTGAAGATCCGGTCCAGCTCCACGGGGACCGCCGTCTGCTCGAGGCCGATGCGTGCGTCATCGGCCAGTGCGGGTCCGCCGTCGTAGACCGGGGTCAGCTGGACGTAGCGGTCGCTCACGACCGAGGGAGCCACGACGACTGCCTTGGCGTCGGCCGGCACCTTGTACTCGTCGTCGTACTCGAGCTCGACGACCACGCGGTCCCCCTGGGGGGTCACGCCGGTGACCTCGCCGACCTTGACGCCGAGGATGCGCACGTCCGAGCCCTCGTAGAGCCCGACTGCGCGCACCAGCTCGGCACGGACGGTGCGGGTGCCACCTCCGGACCGGAGCAGGACCACGCCCGCCACGAGAAGGGCCACGACGAGGGCGACCACCAGGACGTTGCCGGCGGCGCCGCGCAGGGCCGGCAGCCGGCTCACCAGTGCACCCTTCGCCCGCGTCATTCGGGCCTCCCCGGGCCGCCCGGGACGGGCACCAGGTTCTGGACGTACGTGTCGAACCAGCGGCCGTTGCCGGTCGTGTTGGCGAAGACCCGGACGAACGGCGCGAGCAGCTCGATGCTGCGGTCCAGGTTGGCCTGGTTGGCCCGCAACGTGGTCAGGACGTTCTTCAGGTTCTCCAGCGCCGGGCGGATCTGCGCCCGGTTGTCCCTCACCAGGCCGGTCAGCTGCTGGGAGAGGGTCACCGTGCTCATCAGCAGGGTGTGGATGTCCTCGCGCCGCTCCCTGAGCTCCTGGAGCAGCAGGTCGCCGTCGGCGAGGAGGGTGACCAGCTCCTGGTTGCGCTCGGACAGCACGCCGGTCACGCCCTCCGCGTGGTCGAGCAGCTCGCGCAGCTGGTCGTCTCGGGAGGCGATCGTGCGCGACAGCCGGCCGAGTCCGTCGACGGCGGCGCGCACCTCCTCTGGGGACTCGCGGAACGTGTCGGCGATCGTGTCCAGGGCCGTCGCGTACTGCTCGGTGTCGATCGCCTCGCTCGTCCGGGCCAGGTCGCTGAACGCCTCGACGACGTCGTAGGCCGGGACGGTCCGGCTCATCGGGATCTCCCCGTCGAGCTCGCCCGGGCCGGCGGGCTCGAGCATGAGGAACTTCTGGCCCAGGATCGTCTTGATCCGCACCGACGCCCCGGTCTCGGAGCCCAGCCGGGTGGAGCGCTCCACCCGGAAGTCCACCCGGACGTGGTCGCCGTCGAGGTCGACCGCGGTCACCTTGCCCACCTTGACCCCGGCGACCCGGACGTCGTCACCGGCCTTGAGGCCGCCGGCCTCGGACAGCGCAGCGGAGTGGGACCGCCCGGCCAGCAGCGGGATGTCGTCGATGTTGAACGCCAGGAGCAGCATCGCTGCGATCACCCCGAGCCCCACGGCACCGATCACGACCGGGTTGCGCTCCCGGAACGGGACGAAGCCACCGCGCCACCGGCGCCGCGCAAGCAGACTGCGCGCTCCGCCTACGCTCGTCCCTCGCTCCGGACGTCGCCGCGCCATTTAGTCACACCTCGCCGTGTCCGAGTGGTAGTTCGGCGTGTAGGTGACGGTGTTGGACAGGATCACGCGGCCGGTGAAGTCGCAGAGGTAGAAGTTGAACCACGAGCCGTAGGTGGCGGTCCTGGTGATCGTGTTCAGCTTGTCGGGCAGCCGCCGGAGCACCCCTTCCACGACCTCCTTGTTGTCGTCGAGGG
>DASVED010000373.1:0-10408 GCA_036380775.1 Actinomycetes bacterium | reverse complement strand
GGCTGGCGCTACATCTGCTACTCGCGGCCCGGTTACGCCGGCTCGACGACGTACGAGGGCCGGAGCGTCGGCGACGCCGCCCACGACGTCGCGACGATCCTCGACCACCTCGGCCACGACCGGTTCTTGGTGCTCGGCTGGTCCGGCGGCGGCCCGCACGCACTCGCGTGCGCCGCGCTGCTGCCCGACCGGTGCGCGGCCGCGGCGACCCTCGGCGGGGTGGCTCCGTTGGACGCGAAGGGACTGGACTGGTTCGCCGGGATGGGACCGGAGAACGTCGAGGAGTTCGGCATCGCCGCCCGCACACCGGCCGACCTGCCGCGATGGCTCGAGAAGCAGGTGCCGGACCTCGTCGCGGTCACCGGGTCCCAGGTCGCCGACATGCTCGGCGGGCTGGTCGACGACGTGGACCGCGCCGCGATAACCGGTGAGTCCGCCGAGGTGCTGGCCGAGATGTTCCGCCGCTCGGTGTCGACCGGCATCGAGGGCTGGCGCGACGACGACTACGCGTTCACCCGGCACTGGGGCTTCGAGCTCGCCGACATCACGGTGCCGGTGTCGGTGTGGCAGGGCGCCCACGACCTGATGGTTCCCATCGCGCACGGGAAGTGGCTCGCCGAGCACATCCCGGGCGCGCGCGTGCACCTCTACGACGACGAGGGGCACCTGTCCCTGATGGCGCAGATGCCGCGGATCGTCGACGACCTCCGCGACCTCACAGCGCGGTGACCGGCGGGTCGAGCCCGTCGAGCGAGACGAGCCGGCCGTCGTCGACGGCGAGGTGCAGCACCAGCAGGGCACCCTTCCGAAGGGCCGGCGGCTCGCCGCGCCAGCCCAACCGGTCGACGGCCCGGGGAACCACAGTGGCCAGGGCCCCCCGCTGGGTGCACACCACGGACGTCTCAGCGCGGCCGACGATCTCGAGCAGCCGGTCGAGTGCGGCGTCGGGGTTCTCAGCGGCGCCGCTCTCCGACAGCAGCGGCTCGCTCGTCACCGGGATCTGCCGCGCTTTGGCGAACGATCCGACAGTGTCCAGGCAGCGCAGCACGTCGGCGGAGTAGGCACGGTCCACGCCGTACGCCGTGAGCAGCTCGACCAGCGCCTCCGCTTGCGCCCGGCCGAGGTCGTCGAGCGGTCGATCGTCGTCCGCGCCCGGCCAGGACAGCCGGTCACCAGCGCTCGCGTGCCGCACGAGCACCACGGCGCGGGTGGCGCAATGCGTTTCGGCGAACTCGGCGACGACCTGCCGGTCGCGATCGGGACCGAGGTGGACCATCGCTTCGCGCGGCGGCAGCCACATCAGCTGGTCGACCTCGGCATTGGGCTCGAACACTCCGCCGGCGACGCGCATCGACCAGTACCGCACGCGCTTCGGAGCACCGTCCTTGACGTAGTGGATCGAGCCGAGCCTCGGTCCCGGCACCCCCCGGATCCCGGTCTCCTCGGCCACCTCCCGCAAGGCCCCGACCAGGACGTACTCACCCTTGTTCAGCTTGCCCTTGGGGACCGACCAGTCGTCGTACTTCGGCCGGTGGACGAGCGCCACCTCGACCCCCGTGTCCCCCGGCGCCGGCCGCCAGAGCAGGCCGCCGGCCGCCTCGACCTGGGCGGGTCCCTCAGCGACCACTACGACTCGGCCCACCTGCGGTGCTTGGGCCGCGAGACCCGCGGCCACATCTCGTGGAACGCGGCACGGGCCCGGGCCGCCGCCTGCTCCTCACGCCCATGCAGGACACCGTAGGTGAACGCGGCCCGCCCCACTCTGGGCTCGAGGGCGGCCCGCCGCAGTACCGCCATCGCTGCCATCGCGTCCTGGTGCTCGCCGAGCACATCCTGCAGGTCCTTGAGTCGACCCTCCAGCCGCTCTGCCGGCCTGCCGTAGACGTCACCCATCGCCCCGACCAGGTAGCGGGTCCGCTTCGCGGCGATCCGCGCCTTGTGCAGCGCGGCCGGTTCCGCGTCCGGTTGCTGGGCGGCCTTCGCCCGCTTGGCCAGCCTCCGCCACGACGCGTCGAACAGGTCGGGCAGGACCTCCGCGCACGGCAGCTCGGCGGCGTCGTCCGTCCGGGGGTGCGTGGCGGCGTCGACCAGGTCCTCGAGCAGGGTGAGGTAGCGCTCGCTGTGCAGTGCCGACTCGACGCTGCCGCGTGCCCCCGCCGCGTCGGCGTCGAGCATCGTGCTCAGCCGTCGACCGGCGCCGAGGACGACCGAGTCGGCCGGCAGCTCGGCGAGGGACGACAGCAGGCGCGCGGTCACGACCTCGGTGTCCCGCCCCGCGCCGAGGCTCCCGCCGAGCCAGCGCAGCTCGTCCTGCAACCGCTGACCCCAGGCCGGGTCGAGCAGCGGCTCGACGTCCCGCAGCGCGCTGCGCAGCCGCCGGGCGGCGACCCGCATCTGGTGCACCGCGTCGTCGGCGTCCAGCCGGACGCCCACGTCGTGCGCGAGCAGCCGCCGCACGTGCCGTTGGAGCACCGCGGCGATCAGCAGCCGCACCGGCGACGCGGCCTCGACCGGCTGCGGCTGAGGTGGCTCGGCCGGCGCGGTGGCCTGCACCCCGAGTGCGCGCACCACTTTGGGCTGGAACTCCCCGGCCACGGCCCCGGCGTCGCGCAGCACCGCCCCGACCGCGTCGAGCACGGCCGACCCGCCGGCCCGGTCCTCCACCTCGATCTCCCGGAACTGCGCGGCGTTGGCGCCCTCCGACACGGCGTCGACCCGGTCGTCGACCAGCTCGGCGAGCACAGTGCCGTCCGCCGAGAGCAGGTCGTAGGTCGTCCGGTCCGTCGTCAGCGTGGCCCGTGGGTGGAGCTCGGCACGACGTACGTACGCCGTCACGAGCCCGCGCAGCCGCTCCGGCATGCGCTCACCGGGGCCGTCCTCGTGGATCTCGTCGCGAACTCCGGCCGGCGCCCCGGGGACCGGAAGCTTCAGCTGCCAGCCGCAGGTGCCCGTCTCGGTGCGGTGCCGGAGCGTGATGCCCTCGCGAGCGAGGCGCAGGTCGGCGGTGTCGTGGTAGACGGCGGTCAGGACGTCCTGCCGCGGGGGCGAGACAGCTGCGACGGCCTCGGCGGCGCGCAGGTCGGGGAGCACGAACGCGGGATGGACCCGGAACTTGTCCTCGACCTCGATCACGTCGTCAGCCGTCCTCGCCGACGCCAGTCACGGCCCGCCGGGATGCGAGCAGCTGCTGGTAGTCGACGAGTCCGGCCCCCCGGTCCGCTGCGTCCGACCGCGCTGCGGTGCGCCGCCACCTTCTGTCGGGGCCGAGGACCCAGCAGTCGATGTCGTCGCGCCAAGCGAGCGTGAGCACCTCCGCCAGACGTTCCTGCAGGGCCGGGTCGCGGACCTGGACCAGCGCCTCCACCCGGCGGTCGAGGTTGCGGTCCATGACGTCCGCACTACCGATCCAGAACAGCGGGTCGCCACCGTTGGTGAACCGGTAGACCCGGGAGTGCTCCAGGAAGCGGCCCAGGATGCTGCGCACCCTGATGTTCTCCGACAGCCCCGCCACGCCAGGGCGCAGCACGCACATGCCTCGCACTAGCAGGTCGACCGGCACCCCGGCGCCTGATGCGTGGTAGAGCTCGTCGATGAGCCGGACGTCGACCAGGCTGTTGGCCTTCACCGAGATCCCGGACGGCAGCCCGCGCGCGGCGTTGGCCGCCTCAGCGCGGATCAGGTCGGCCAGCCCGCTGCGCAATGTATCGGGCGCGACGAGCAACGAGTCGAAGTCGCGGTGACGGGTGTAGCCGGACAGGTGGTTGAAGAGGTCTGCCACGTCCGCGCCCACCACCGGGTCGGCGGTCAGCACGCCGAGGTCCTCGTAGACCCGCGCGGTCTTCGGGTTGTAGTTGCCGGTGCCGACGTGGACGTAGCGCCGGATGCCGGCATCGGCCTCCGACCGCACGACGAGCGCGAGTTTGCAGTGCGTCTTGAGACCGACCAGCCCGTAGACGACGTGGCAGCCGGCCTGCTCGAGCTGTCGGGCCCAGCGGATGTTCGCCTGCTCGTCGAACCGCGCCTTGATCTCGACCACGACGAGCACCTGCTTGCCCGCCTTCGCGGCGTCCACCAACGCGTCGACGATGGCCGACTCGCCACTGGTCCGGTAGAGGGTCAGCTTGATGGCATGGGTCGCCGGGTCGCTGGCTGCCTGCTCGATGAATGCCTGCACGCTGGTCGCGAACGAGTCGTAGGGGTGGTGCAGCAGGACGTCGCTCCGGCGCAGCGCCGCGAACACGTCCGGTGCGCCCTCCGACGGCCGTAGCCCAGGTGGGGTCTCCGGCACCATCGTGGGGTAGCGCAGGTCGGGCCGGTCGAGGTCGGCGATCGACCACAGCGCCGCCAGATCGAGCGGCACCTGCAGCCGGTAGACCTCCCGGTCGCTGATCTCCAGCTCACGGACCAGCAGCTCGAGGACCCGGTCGCTCGTGTCGTCGTCGACCTCGAGCCGCACCGGCGTCCCGAACCGCCGCCGGGACAGCTCGCGCTCCAGCGCCTGCAGCAGGTTGTCGACGTCGTCGTCGACCTCGAGGTCCTCGTTGCGGGTGACCCGGAACGACGACGCCTCCAGCACCTCCACGCCCGGGAACAGGTCGGGCAGGTGCGCGGCGATGACCTGCTCGACCGGCACGAACCGCGAGGACGACTCGTCGGTCGGGAGGAAGCGCGGCAGCAACGGCGGCACCTTCACTCGGGCGAAGTGGTCGCTGCCGGTCTCGGCGTCCCGGACGACGACGGCCAGGTTCAGCGACAGTCCCGAGATGTAGGGGAACGGGTGGGCGGGATCCACAGCGAGCGGTGTCAGCACCGGTGAGATCCGGTCCGTGAACACCTCGCGCATCCGCTTGCGCTCGAGCTCTTCCAGCTCGTCCCAGCGCACCAGGTGCACGCCGGCCGCGTGCAGTGCAGGGCACAGGTCGTCCGCGAAGAGCGTTGCGTGACGGCTGGCGAGGCGATGGCTCACGTCGGCCACCACGGCCAACCGCTCGCGGGGTGTGGCGCCGGTCGCGCTGGGTGTCGTGATGCCGGCAGCTACGCGCCGGCGAAGAGCAGCCACCCGGACCATGAAGAACTCGTCGAGGTTGCGCGCGAAGATGGCAGCGAAGCGGACCCGCTCGAGCAGCGGGACCGACGTGTCCTCCGCGAGCTCGAGAACCCGGGCGTTGAAGTCCAGCCAGCTGGTCTCGCGGTCGGCGAAGCGGTCAGCCGGCAGGTCCGGTGCCGCGGAGGCCAGGGCGTCGGCGACGGCTGTTGCCTCCTCCACCTCCTCGGCGCTGTCGTCGGCATAGCGACGTGGCTCCGGCTCGGACTCCGCCTGGCGCTGACTGAGATCGCTCACTGGCTCAGGCTCCCCGGCCCTGCGGGCCTGCAGAGGAGAGCAAAGGTGAACAGCAGGGAAACGGCAGGTGACGACTCGCCCACCGGCACCTGTGCGACTGCTCGCCGCTCTGGTGAGTGGTCCCGAGGGGTGCCATCGTTCCGACCATGACGGTCGACGTTCGCCCCGAGAAGCCGGTTGTCGAGTCCGGCAACGACACCCTCACCGACCTCCTCGACACGCTGCGCCCTCGCCTGCAGGAGCTGTCTGAGTCGTCCCTGCGTGAGCTCGTCAGCACAGCGTTGCACGACTTCGGTGACGTGCGGGTGACGACCTATCTGCCGATCCTCGTCGAGCGACGGGTCCGCGAGGAGATGCGGCACGACACCGGGGTCTGCTGACCGCACCCATCGGTCAGTGCACATGGTCGGCGGGTAGCCGGCCGCGGCGCACCGCGTCCACCAGCGCCTGGTGGTCCCGCTCGGTCTGGTCGGCGTAGGACTGCGCGAACCGCGCCAGCGCCTCGTCGAGCTTGTCACTGGACCCGACGTACCCGGCGATCATCGACGCCCCGCTGGTGCGTGAGTGCCCCTTCGCCAGCAGGAAGCCGCAGATGCCGGCGTAGTCGGTCAGCGCGCCCGGGTCGATGCCGTCGATGGTGATGGCGCCCTTCATGTCGCGGAACTGGCGCACGTAGTACTGGTGCTCCCCGACGGTCGTCCAGCCGAGGAACGGGTCGCTGACCGTCTGCAGCGCCTGCTGGTACTCCACGACGCGCTGCCCCTGGTGCGCGTGGTGCGGCGCAGCGCCGTGGACGTAGGGCGCGACCACCGAGCGCCGGGCCTGCTTGAGCTGGAGGAACACCACGTCGTCGGGGCTGCTCCCCTCGCACAGCGCGACGTACGCTCGCAGGCCGACCGAGCCGACACCGACGACCTTGTGCGCGATGTCCACGACGCTGTAGCCCCCGAGGATGCGGGCCCAGTGGGCCGGCAGGGTGCCGAGGTAGTCGTCGAGGGCGGCGGCGATGCGGTCGTGCTCGGCAGGCGGCAGGTGGGTGATGACCGGCGGTTCCTCGACGATCCGCCGCGCGCCGTCCCGCTCCTCGGTGAACCGCGGCAGTGCCCGGTCGCTGGTCCGCCGCTTGGCGCGCTTGGCGGCCCGCTCGATCTCCTTCAACAGCGACTCGTCGGTCGCGGTGCCGCGCAGTCGGTCGACGTCGACGCGCTCGTAGGAGCGGGCGATCAGCGGCCGGTCCGCGAGGTAGGCGATGTGCTTCCGGTAGGCGGCCACGCACTCCCGGGCGGCGCGCTCGCAGTCCTGCTCGGTGGAGCCGTTCTGCCGGCCCGCGACCCAGACGCTGGAGGTCAGCCGCCGCAGGTCCCACTCCCAGGCACCGGGGTGCGCCTCGTCGAAGTCGTTGAGGTCGAAGACGAGCTCCCGCTCCGGTGACGCGTAGAACCCGAAGTTGCCGAGGTGGGCGTCGCCACAGATGACCGGCGTGATCCGCGTCGAGGGCAGCTCCGCGAAGTCGGCGGCATGGATGGCCGCGGCGCCCCGCAGGAACGCATACGGCGAGGCGGCCATCCGGCCGACGCGCACCGGGACCAGCCAGTCCAGCCGCCCCACGTGGGCCTGGATGACCTGGTCGACGGGATCTGGCCGGGAGGCCGACGGCGCCCAGTCCGCGAACGAGGACCGCGACACCTTCTCGCGCAGCGCGCGGCCGTCGGCGTACCTCAGCTCACGCGGGCGTGCCTTGCGGCGCAGTGAGGTGAACGTCTCCCACTCGATGGCGCCAGGCGTGGTCATCGTCCGTGACGATAGCCGCCGCCGACGCCGTCAAAGCCGTCAGCGCGCTCATGTGACGGTGCCGGGCCTGGGGGGTGAGGCCCATGAAATGCAGTGCGTGGGGGGCGTCGACGGTCGGCCGGTCGGCGTAGGACACGGCCGAGCTGTTGAAGCAGTCCTCGGTCGCCCGCCCGTCGACGTACGGCTGGTTCCAGCCCGGCGGCAACCAGCTCGTCCGGGTCAGGTACGGGCTGCCCCGGCCGGGTCGGGCCCACGCGTACGACTCGTCGCCGCGGTCCCAGCCCAGCGCCGCCAGCACCGCGCCTTGGTCGGCCCACGGCCCCGGCTGCGGGCCGAGCCGCTCGACCTGGTCCAGGAAGTCGACAGCACTCGGACCGCGGAGCAGCCACACGCCGGTGTTCGGGTTGACCCGGTGCTCGGCCGGCACCTGCTCGAGCGCCAGCGCCTGGAAGTCGCCCGGGAGCAGGTGGTCGGCGACGTCCTCGTCGTCGCGGAGCAGGAGCACATCGGCGTCGAGCCACAGGACCATCTCGTGGCCGGCCAGCGCCTCGCGCAGCAGCCGCACCTTCGCCCACTTCGCGGTCTGCGCCGCGGCGTCGGCCCCGGAGCCGTCCGACGGCAGGTCCACGGCCCGCACGGCGTAGCCCCAGCGCTGCGCGTAACGCTGGAACGACGGCAGCGACAGGTCGTGCAGCACCGCGTGCATCGTCGGTCCCGCGGCGGTGAGGATCAGCCGCCGGCCGGCGTCGGGTCGTTGGATGGTGCGCACGAGCACGATTGTGCGCCGCCGAGCCGCGCTCTGGCTCGTGTCCGGCGTGACGGGGCGCGGAACGCCGGATGAACGCTGCCCCAGCGTTCGCTCAGCGGCCGCCGCGCGGCGGGTCGGTGATGTCGATCCGGACAGCGCGGAACAGCTCCGGCATCCCCTGCAGCACCTTCAGCTTCGGATCGGGGACGTCGAGCAGCGGGTCGACCACCAGCCGCCGCAGCGGTGCCAGCCGCCGGTCCTCGAGGACCGCGGCCACGGCTCGCCGGTCGCCGCCGAGCACCACCGCGTCCAGCCGGCCGGCCTCCGGCACCAGCAGCGTCGACGCGAGGTCGGCAGCCGCCACCTGGGCCACCCGGACCTGGCCCTCGCGCCGCCGGGCGAACCGCTGCTGCGACCAGCCGCCCGCGGCGCTGCGCCCGTGCACCTGCCGGCGCCCGACCTTCGACGTCACCAGGCGCGGCCCCTCGAAGACCCCTGCCGCGAAGCCGCCGAGCCGTACGAGCAGGACGCCGACCCGCCGGTCGGTGAGAGCGTGCTCGACGATCCCGCCGTACGTCGCCGTAGCGTGCTCGCCCAGCGGCGGGAAGGGTGCGACCAGCAGGGCGACGGACCCGTCCTCCGCCGTCACCTCGACCGCTGACGGCGTGGCGGTCCAGCGCGTCGCGCCGTGCCGGTCGGCGAACCGGGACAGCCAGCCGGCCAGCCGCTCCGGCTCGACGGTCACCCGTCGCGGGGCACTGGTCACGCGCGCCATGATCCCCCGGCGGAAAGCGGAGGTGTGGCGGCGGTCCCGCGGCCTACCGTGGTGGGCATGGTCCCCACCCGCACGCTGCTGCTGTTCCTGGCGGCCAGCCTGCCCTTGATCCTCGTCCCCGGCCCAGCCGTGGCGTTCATCCTGGGGACCACCCTGCGCACCGGCCGCCGCCCCGGGCTCGCCGCGACCGCCGGCGTCGAGCTGGGCTACCTGGTGCACGTCGTCGGAGCGGTGGTCGGCGTGTCCGCGCTGATCGCGTCGACGGCCGCTGCGTTCACCGCGGTCAAGGTCGCCGGGGCGTGCTGGTTGCTGTGGCTGGCCTGGCAGGCCTGGCGCGGTGGCGGCGAGCAGACCCTCGGCGAGCTCGGCACCGGCACGGTCCCGGCGGGCACCGCCCGGACCGCGTTCACCCGCGGGCTGCTGGTCGGCGCCCTCAACCCCAAGACGGCCGTCTTCTACCTGGCGTTCCTGCCCCAGTTCGTCACGCCGGGGTCCGGCCCGGTCGCGGCGCAGCTGCTCGAGCTGGGTCTGGTGTTCATCCTTCTCGCCGCGGTGGTGGACGCCCAGTGGGCGATCGCCGGCGGCAGCCTGCGCCGGCTGGTGCCGCGGCTGCGGATGGCGGTCGTCGACCGGGTGTCCGGCGTGGTCTACGCCGCCTTGGCCGCCGTCACCCTCAGCACCCGCCGCCTCACCAGCGCCTGACCCAGCGCGGCCCAGCCCGGCGGGCCGCGCACGACCCCGGCACCCGCCCCACCTCGGGGCGACCCGGTGCGGGCGTGCCGGATCCGCGGCCGTCATGGCCCCCGACGATCGCCTGTCGGCCCGCCGATCCGGCCAGAGCGCACCGCCCGCTGCCTCCGCAGCGGTGCGCCCGGGTGGGCCGGCTGACCCCGGGCGGGGCGGGGCGGCTCCACAACCCGGTTCTCCTCCAGAACGGCACCAGGCCGTCGCTCCACGCGGGCCGGGTCGCGGTGCGTGTCTGCCGGAACCGCGGCCGTCACGGCCGCCGCCGATCCCTGTCGGCCCGCCGATCCGGCCAGAGCGCACCGCCCGGCCGCCGCGCGGCGCTCGGCGCCTCCCCCGGCGGGGAGCGCGATCGTTTGCGAGGGTGGGCACCATGCCCGACTACGGCCACGACCTGCTGTTCGGCTGCTTCATCGCGCCGGTCGCGGAGCAGTCCGAGACGGTCATCACGCTGGCCCGACTCGCGGACGCCAGCGGCCTGGACCTCGTGACGGTCCAGGACCATCCGTACCAGCCGGCCTTCCTCGACACCTGGACGCTGCTCTCCCACCTCGCGGCGCGCACCCAGCGGGTCCGGCTCGCGCCGAACGTCACCAACCTGCCGTTGCGCCCGCCCGCGATGCTCGCCCGCGCCGCCGCGAGCCTCGACGTCATCACCGGCGGCCGGGTCGAGCTCGGCCTCGGCGCCGGAGCGTTCTGGGAGGGCATCGCCTCCATGGGTGGGCCGCGGCTGGACGCCCGCGGCGCCGTCGACGCGCTGGAGCAGGGGATCGGCGTGGTCCGGCGGATCTGGGACCCGGCCGCCCGGTCGCGGCCGCGTCCCGCGCACGACATCGAGATCTGGCTCGGCGCCTACCGTCCGCGGATGCTGCGGATCACCGGACGTCTCGCCGACGGGTGGCTGCCGTCCAGCGGATACGCCGCGCCGGAGGTCCTGGCGGGCATGACCAGGGTCATCGACGAGGCAACCCTGGAGGCCGGTCGCAGCCCGTCGGACGTCCGGCGCCTC
>DASVED010000372.1:0-5036 GCA_036380775.1 Actinomycetes bacterium | reverse complement strand
ATGACGTCCGAGTCGTGCCTGACCTCGTCACGAAACCGCAAAGGACCGGCGCATCCGTCCGCAACATCTGCGCTGCTTCGTCGACCCTGTGACCCACATGATCGTCACCGGGCGAGCAGCGAGCCAGGTCTGCGTCACCCTGGACGACTCGACGCTCACCCAGGCGCCGGCCGGCCTGTTCAGCACCCGCCTCTGCGCGCTGCTGGACGACGAAGCCGGCACGCTGGTCATCGACCTGTCGGGCGTTCAGGGCCTGTCGTCCGACCTCATGGCGGCCTTGCTGTCGGTACGTCGAGAGGCCACCGCCCGGTCCTGCCGCGTCGTGCTGCGCGCGACCAGCCGGCGCAGCATCGCCCTGCTCCGCCAGTCCTCGCTCGGCGGCCTGTTCGACGTGACGACGACGGACCTGCCCGGCTCGGTGTGGCGGCACGGGTGACCACGTCCACCGCCGCCGTCGCCGCGGCCGGTCCCTCGTTCGTCGAAGGACCGGACCGCTGGGCAATCGAGGTCCTCGGCCGGCAGCATGGGCTGACCCGGGTCTCCCGCGACGGCTCCGGCCTCCGGGTCCGGCTAGGTGATCAGGTGCCGGCCGACCACGTCCCAACCGTGGCGCCCCGGCCCTCGCACCTGGGCAGCCTGCTCGTGGCCGACCTCGCCACGGACGGAACGGTCACCCTGGTCGCCCGCTGCGCTCCCCCGGCACTCGTCTTCGCCGACGGCGAGGCGCGACTGCTCCCCAACGACGGCTCGGTGCGAGCAACGGCCCGGCTTCGCCCCGGTGACCTGCTGGTGATGTGCTCGGCGTCGGCCCTCGAGGCGAACCCCGCTGGCGTGGTCGACCTGCTCGCCGGTCCCCGCCCGGCCCGCCAGGGTGACCTGGGCGACCTCGTCCGGCGGCTGCTCAGCTCGTCCCTGCTGGGGGCGGCCGCCGCGGCGAGGTTCGACGGCCCCTGAGCAGCGACCGCTGCCTAGCCGGGGCTCAGATGCCGTCGTCGCGGACGCGGCGTTGCTCGACCACCTCGTCGGCGGCGCGCCGTCGGGGGCCCCAGATCACGGCGGTCATGATCAGCCCGATCAGGCCAGCGACGGCAAGGATCCAGCCGATGAGCTGCACGTCGACCCCGGCCAGCTCCGCGTCGACCGCCAACGCGAGTATCAGGCCGACCGCGATGAGGAAGATGCTCGCGCCGATGCCCATGTGCGCCTCCTTCGTCGTGGCGACTGACGTCGCCGATCTCACACAGGCTTCCCGCCCCATCCCGGTTGACGCGCCCGGCGGGTTTGCGGTCGCGTGACGGTTGCTGGCTGGAACCCTGTCGGGCACGCACCGTGCCGGGGCTCCCCTGTCAGGCGTGGCGCTGGGGGGTGCCACGCTCGTGCATGGCGGCGTGGTGCAGGGCCCCGACGACGAGGTCCGCGGCCCGGCCCGCTGTCCAGCGGACCGTCAGGTCGAGACCCCTGGCCGTCCACACGAGGGCGGCGAAGATGGCTGTCCCAACGAGCAGGATCAGCAGCCCGAGGGCGCTGAGCGCGAGCACCCACCCCAGGCCGTCGGCCAGTGTGAGAGCGCCGTCGTCCGTGAGATCGAGCAGTGCGGGCAGGCCGGACATCAGTGCGCTCCCACGGTTGAGTAGAGCGCCCTCCGGCCAGCGGCGGCCATGGTTGCGGGCATGCCAACCTCCTCGAGAGTGGCCTGTGCCGTTCTCCTCACCCTTCCCGAGAAGGTTGCCGTTCGAGGTCCGTCCCCGTTGCAGTTCCATGACGGCCGAGTCCACGGCGCAATGGCTTGCCTCCGAACCTCGCGCAGCGTCCGCGGTGGCGGCGGCCGCGGGGCCGCTTCGACGTGGTCTGAGCGGCTACCGGTCCGGGGTGACCGTCACGCGCGGCGTGGCTGCCGGAGCGACCAGGCTGGCGTAGTCGGCGGCCTCCAGCGGGTTCGACGTCTGCTCTCCTCCCGGTAGCGGCGCCTCGACCGGCTGACCGTCCTGCACGAGGACGACCTGGTCCACTCCCTGCACGGACGTGGCGGACAGGACCAGTTGACCGACCACCAAGGGCAACCGGTCTGCCGCCGGCGTGATGGCCGCCGGTGCGACCTCGATGCGGGCGGTGCCGTCCACCACGGCCAGCAACCGCAGCCCGCCGGTCGGGGCCAGCGCGCTCGCCAGGCCCAGCGCGCGCTGCTGCTCGGTCGGGCCGGCCTCCAGCGCGTCGAGGACCGCGACCAACTCCGCCTCCGTCCCGCTCTCGCTGATCTGCACCGGTTGGGCGACGAGGCGGAGCGAGGCGTCCAGGAAGTAGGCCCGCGGCAGGCCGCCGACGCCGATGCCGCCCGGGGAGGGCGTCGCCGTCGGCTGATCCCGCGCGGGCTCCAGGAGGCCGTAGGGCACGTCCTCGGTGGGGACGGCACGGGTCGTGCCCTGGCCCGGCACGCCGCACCCGACGAGAAGCACGGCGAGCCCGGCGAGCAGCACGGCCGGGGTCGCCGCCCGGCGTGGGTTCGGTCTCACGCCGACCGCCCGGTCCTGGTGGGCGCTCGGTTCGACGGCCGTCGGTCGGCGGCCGGCAGCTGGACGGTGAACCGGGACCCCGAGCCGGCCGGCCCGTCGGAGCAGCGGACGGTGCCGCCGTGCGCGCGCACGGTCTCGGCGACCAGGCTCAGACCCAACCCTGCGCCGGGGAGGGAGCCACGCGACCCGCCACGCACGAACCGCTCGAAGATCCGGGTCCGGTCACTGCGCGGCACGCCAGGCCCCTCGTCGTCCACGGTCAGCACCACCGCTCCGGGTGAGCTGGTCACCGTCACTCCGGTCACCCCGCCGCCGTGGCGCTCACCGTTCTCCAGCAGGTTCACCAGGGCGCGGTGCATGACCGACTTGTCCACGCGTACGGTCGCCGGTTCGGCACCCTCGGCCGACGCCAGGCGCTCCGGCGAGACGCCTGCGGCCTCCATCGCGTGGGCGGTCAGCGCACGCGCGTCGACGACGCCCAGCACGAGCGCGGCAGCCCCGGCCTCGAGCCGGCCGAGGTCCAGCAGGTCCTCGAGAACCCGCTGGAAGCGGCTCAGGTCACTGCGGATCAGGTCGAGCGCCTGCTGGGAGCGCGCCGGCAGCTCGTCGCGACGACCGTGGAGTACGTCCACGCTGGTGACCAGCGCTGTGAGCGGTGATCGCAGCTCGTGGCTGACGTCCGCGGCGAACCGCGCGTCGCGCGCGATCCGGTCGTTCACCGCGTCCACCATGCTGTTGAAGGAGGCGACGATCGTGGCGAGGTCGGGGTCGTCGGTCCGGTCCAGCCGGGTGTCCAGCGATCCTGCCGCGATCCGGGCCGCCGCACCGGCGACGCGGTCCAGCGGCGCGACGACCCGCCGAGCCGCCCAGCGACCGAGCAGGGCTCCGGCGATCGCGGTGAGAACGGCGAACACGGTGAGGATGATGCGCAAGGCATCGAGGGTGCGGGACAGCTCGGTGGTGACCACGCGCTCGAAAAAGTGAGCGCCGACCGCGGGCAGCGGCACGGCGACCACGACCGCGGGGCCCTGCTCGGTGTCCTGCCAGGTCAGCCCGACCGAACCGTCAGCGGCCATCTCGCGGAGCTCGGCGGGAATGTCGTCCTCGCCGATGTCGAGGCTGGAGGAGAACCAGGTGTCGTCCCGGCGCACCACGACGGTGCCATCGGAGGGAAGGGACAACGCGCCGAGGACGTCGCTGACCCGAGCCCCGGAGGTCAGCAGCCCGTCCCGCACGGACGAGGCATGGGTGAAGGCTTGCCGCGACGCGGTCCGCTCGCGCTGGTCCACGAGGTAGTTGCGCGCCAGCAGGTAGGTGCCCAGCGCCATCGACACCGACAGGAGCAGCGCGCCGAGGGCGAAGGACGCGGTGATCGTCGTCCGCAACCCGAGCCGCCGCACGTTGCCCCCCGTGCTGGTCGCGGTCATCGCCGGTCCAGCCGGTACCCGAGTCCTCGGACGGTCACGACCACCTGCGGGTCGCTCGGGTCGAGCTCGATCTTGGTCCGCAGCCGCCGGATGTGCACGTCGACGATGCGCTCGTCGCCGAAGAAGCCGCGGTCCCACACGGCCTCCAGCAGCGATGACCGGCTGCGCACCCGGCCGGGCGGGGATGCCAGCTCGCACAGCAACCGGTACTCCGTCACCGTGAGGTGGATACCCTCGTCGCCGCGCCAGACCGTGCCGGCGTTCATGTTCAACACCAGGGACGGCTCGGTGGCGTCGAGGACGACGCGCCCAGGATCGTCCTCACGCCCGGACGCCTCATCGGTCGTGCCGCCGCGGCGGAGCAGGGCGCGGAGCCGGGCGGTGACCTCCTTCACCACGAACGGCTTGGTCACGTAGTCGTCGGCGCCCGCCTCGAGCGCCGCCACGATGTCTTCGGTGTCGTCGCGCGCACTCACGACGATGATCGGCGCTGCGCTGCTGGGCCGGACCCGGCGGATGAACGTGAAGCCGTCCATGCCGCCGAGCATGAGGTCGACCAGCATCAGATCGGGGGCAAGCTCGCCGACCATCACCAAGGCGTCCTCGGCCCGGGCGGCGTCGGACACCTGGTAGCCCTCGTCCTCGAGCGCCATCCGCAGCGAGGTACGGATGCCGTCGTCGTCCTCGAGAAGCAGCACGCGGGTCATCGCGGTCATGCTGTCACCCGCCTGATGCCATATGCCCTCCCGGGAGGTCGGGTGCGCAGGTCGTCATGCAACCGCAAACAGCCCAAACGGGACCTCGCAACATCGGCGGGGCAGAGTTGCCTGGTCCGGAGGGGACACCCGCTGGCGGCGCCGTCGAGCGCCTCCAGCGGGCGCCCGGCCCGAGGGGAAGGATCTGCGATGAGCCTCAGCACCCGGCCGGCGCCCGCGCAGCACACCGACCCGGCCGCTATCGGGCCCGCGGCCCGTCTGGTCGGCGGGCTCGCGGCGGGCCTGCTGGCGGGCTCTCGGGATGTGCGTCACGCTCGCCTGTTCGCCCTGGCGCAGGGGCGCGGAGCCACCTATCCGTTGCACGCGGTCCACGGGCTGACGAG
>DASVED010000371.1:0-4337 GCA_036380775.1 Actinomycetes bacterium | reverse complement strand
GGTGCCGATGAAGCATGAGGCCGAGATCGTCGGTGCCCTCGTCGTGCGGCGCCGGACACCCGGCAGCTTCTCCGAGGACACCTCCGAACTGCTGCAGACCTTCGCCAGCCAGTCGGCTCTGGCCATCGTCAATGCCCGTCTCTTCGGTGAGCTGGAGAGCCGCACGGGGGAGCTGCAGGTGGCGAGCCGGCACAAGTCGGAGTTCCTTGCGAGCATGTCGCACGAGCTGCGCACGCCGCTCAACGCGGTGATCGGGTTCTCGGAGGTGCTCCTCGAGCGGATGTTCGGTGACATCAACGAACGGCAGGAGGACTACCTGCGGGACATCCTCGGCTCGGGACGTCACCTGCTCGAGCTGCTCAACGACATCCTGGACCTGTCGAAGGTCGAGGCCGGTCGCATGGAGCTCGAGCCCTCGAGGTTCCTCGTCCGCGACGCCCTGGAGCATGCGCTGGCGCAGGTGCGCGAGCGCGCCGCTGCGCACTCGATCATGCTCGACCTCGACGTGGGTCCGCAGGTCGGTGAGGTGGAGACCGACGAGCTGCGCTTCAAGCAGGTTGTCCTCAACCTGCTTTCGAACGCGGTGAAGTTCAGCGGGGACGGGGGGCAGGTAGCACTGCGCGCCACGATCGAGGGTGACGAGCTGCACGTGACGGTGTCGGACACCGGGATCGGCATCGAGCCGGCGGACCGGGAGCGCATCTTCGAGTCCTTCCAGCAGGCTGGCAGGGCGCAGAGCCGCAGCGAGGGCACCGGCCTCGGCCTGACGCTCTGCCGGCGGATCGTCGAGCTGTTCGGCGGCCGGATGTGGCTCGTCAGCGAAGTGGGCTCGGGGAGCACCTTTGGCTTCTCGCTGCCGCTCGTGGCCGGTCCGGCCGACCGGCAGCACAGGTCGGCCACGCGGACGGAGGGCCCGCTGGTGGTCGTGGTCGAGGACGACCGCCGATCGCTGGAGCTCATCTCCCTCTACCTCGAGAGCGCCGGGGTGCGGACGATCGCCGCTCACGACGGCACGGAGGGCTTGGCTGCCGTGCGAGACCACCGACCAGCGGCCGTCGTGCTCGACATCAGGCTGCCCGGAATGGACGGGTGGCGGGTGCTCGAGGCGCTGAAGAACGACCCGGCGACGGCCTCGGCGCCCGTGGTGGTGGTGACCATGCTGGACGAGCGCCCGCAGGCGATGGCCCTGGGCGCCGCCGAGTACCTCGTCAAGCCGGTCGGTCGGGACGACGTCCTCGGCGCGCTGGGCCGGGTCGGTGCGCTGCCGCGCCAGGTTTCCGGCCCGGCTGCGGATGCGGACGCCCGGGAGAAGGCGTGAGCACGGCGACCATCCTCGTGGTCGAGGACAACGTGAAGAACCTCAAGCTGATCCGTGACGTGCTGGACTTCGCCGGCTACGACGTCGTCGCGGCGAGCTCGGCCGAGCAGGGCGTTGCGATCGCGTTGGCGCAGCCGCCCGACCTCGTCCTCATGGACCTCCAGCTGCCGGGAATGGACGGCACCGAGGCGCTGCGCCGGCTGCGAGGCTCGCCGCGCACGAGCGCGGTGCCGGTGGTGGCGGTGACCGCGTTCGCCATGAAGGACGACCGCGAACGTGCCCTCAGCGCCGGGTTCGACGGCTACCTGGAGAAGCCGATCAGCGTCCGCGCCCTGCCGTCGCAGGTTCGCGGCTTCCTTCGCCACGAGGACGTGACGCCGTGACTGACGACCCGACCGTGCTCGTCGTCGACGACCTCCCGCAGAATGTGCGCCTGCTCGACGCGGTCCTCGCGCCACGGGGCTTCACCGTCATCGGAGCGTCGTCCGGGTCGGAGGCGCTGGACGTCCTGCGCGCCCAGGTTCCCGACATCGTGCTGCTGGACATCCTGATGCCCGGCATGGACGGCTACGAGGTCTGCCGGCACATCCGGCAGGACCCGCGTACCGCCTTCCTGCCCGTGGTCATGATCACCGCGAGTGGCGACCAGGAGAAGATCCGGGCGATCGAGGCTGGAGCGGACGACTTCGTCACCAAGCCGTTCGACCAGTCCGAGCTCCTCGCACGGGTACGCTCGCTGGTGCGGATCAAGAGGTACCACGACACGGTCGAGCGCCAGACGGCTGAGCTGCAGTCGTGGAACCGCGAGCTCGAGCAACGGGTGCAGGCCCAGGTGCAGGAGCTGGAGCGGGTGAACCGGCTGCGCCGCTTCCTGGCACCGCAGCTCGTCGAACTGGTGGTCGACTCGGGCGACGAGTCCTTCCTGGCCAGCCATCGACGCGAGATCGTCGTCGTCTTCTGCGACCTCCGCCGCTTCACCGCGTTCGCCGAGACATCCGAGCCCGAGGAGGTCATGAAGGTTCTCGGCGAGTACTACGCCGCGCTTGGCGACCTCATCCACCGGTTCGAGGGCACGCTCGAGCAGTTCGCCGGAGACGGCCTGATGGTGTTCTTCAACGACCCCCTGCCGTGCGACGACGCCGCGTTGCGGTCCATCCGGATGGCGGTCGCGATGCGCAGCCGCGTCCAGGACCTCCTCGGCGAGTGGACTCGTCGTGGCCACGACCTGGGCTTCTCGATCGGCATCGCCCAGGGGTACGCCACGATGGGCCGGATCGGTTTCGAAGGTCGCTACGACTACGCCGCCATCGGCAGCGTCACCAACCTGGCGTCACGGCTGTGCGCCCAGGCCGCGCAGGACCAGATCCTGGTGACGCAGCGGGTCCACGGAGCGGCTCAGGACTACGTCGTGAGCGATCCCGTCGGGGAGATGACCCTTCGCGGCTTCACCCGCCCGGTCACCGTGTTCGACATCAAGGGTCTCGACGCCGCCCGAGTGACGCAATGACCATCGGCAGCGTGGACGGGATCACGCTGTCCGACCTCGACGATGCCCAGCGTTACGAGCAGTTCGACCGGCTCCAGCAGCGGATGCCGCAGGTGTGGGCAGCGATGCGGCTCAACGAGGAGGGGGAGTCGGTGGTCGTGATCCCGTCGGTGACCGTCGACCGGGTCAACGAACGGTCGGGGTCCCTGGGGCAGGCCATGGAGGAACGGTTCCTGTTCCTTCTCCTGCTCCTCCGGGAGCCGCGCCTGCGGATGATCTACGTGACCTCCATGCCGGTCCCGCCCGCCGTCGTCGAGTACTATCTGGCGCTGCTCCCTGGCGTCATCCCCAGCCACGCGCGGGCTCGGCTGTCCCTCGTCGCGGTCCACGACTCCTCACCCCGGCCTCTGAGCGAGAAGCTGCTGGAGCGACCACGACTGCTGCGCCGCATCGCCGAGCTGGTCCCGGACCGTGCCCGGTCGCACCTGGTGCCCTACAACACGACGCCGCTCGAGCGCGACCTGGCCGTCGCCCTGGGAATCCCGATGTACGGGGCTGATCCGCGGCTGTTCGAGCTGGGGACGAAGACAGGGTGCCGGCGACTGTTCGCCGAGGAGGGCGTGCGCCACCCGATCGGGTTCGAGGACCTGCACACGGTCGAGGACCTGCTGGACGCCACGGTTCGGCTGCGCCGCGAGCGGCCGTCGGCGCGGAGCGCCATCGTCAAGCTCAACGAGGGTGTGTCCGGCGAGGGCAACGCGACGGTCGACCTGAGCGGCCTGCCGCCACCGGGCGCCGACGAGGAGCGCCCCGCGGTCGCCGAACGGCTCCGGGGGATGCAGTTCGAAGGCCCCGGCACGCCGTTCGACGGGTACGTCGCCAAGCTTGCGGAGAGGGGCGGCATCGTCGAGGAGCGCATCATCGGCACGGAGCTGCGCAGCCCCAGCGTCCAGCTACGGGTGCTGCCCGGGGGGAAGGTCGAGCTGCTGTCCACGCACGACCAGCTGCTCGGTGGTCCCAGCGGTCAGAGCTACCTAGGGTGCCGGTTCCCGGCCGACTTCGGCTATGCCCGCGCCATCAGTGCCGAGGCGATGACCGTGGGCGAGCGGCTCTCCCGGGAGGGGGTTCTCGGCAGGTTCGCCCTCGACTTCGTCGTCGTCAACTCCGGTCACGGCGACTGGACGACGTACGCGATCGAGATCAACCTCCGCAAGGGCGGCACGACGCACCCGTTCCTCACGTTGCAGTTCCTGACCGATGGGCGATACGACGAGGCGACCGGCCTGTTCATGACGCCGGCCGGGAAGGAGAAGCACCTCGTCGCGACCGACCATCTCGAGTCGCCGACCCTGCGCGGTCTGAGCCTGGAGGACCTGTTCGACATCGTGGCGCGCCACGGGCTGCACTTCGACCAGGCGCGGCAGACCGGGATCGTGTTCCACATGATCAGCTGCCTGACCGAGCACGGTCGCCTCGGTCTCACAGCCGTCGGCGACAGCCCGGCCCAGGCCGACGCGCTCTATCGCCGTGCCG
>DASVED010000370.1:0-6610 GCA_036380775.1 Actinomycetes bacterium | reverse complement strand
CCCGGGCTGGTGACGCGCATGCGTGGACCACTCGACGACGTCGTCGTCCTCGACCTATCCCGAGCTCTGGCCGGGCCGCACGCCGCGATGATGATGGGCGACCTCGGCGCCCGCGTGATCAAGGTGGAGAACCCCGACGGGGGTGACGACAGCCGCGGCTGGGGCCCGCCCTTCGTCGACGACACCGGGTCGGTCGCCGACAGCGGCGAGAGCACCTACTTCTTCTCCTGCAACAGGAACAAGGAGTCCGTCACCGCGGACCTCAAGTCGCCGGAGGGCAAGGACCTGCTGACCCGGCTGGTGCGACGGGCCGACGTCCTGGTCGAGAACTTCCGCACCGGGGTCCTCGACCGGCTGGGGTTCTCGGTCGAGGCGATGCACGAGCTGAACCCCCGGCTGGTCGTGCTGTCCATCACCGGGTTCGGCCACGACGGGCCCGAGGGAGGCCGGGCCGGCTACGACCAGATCGCCCAGGGCGAGGCGGGCCTGATGTCGCTGACGGGCACCGGGCCGGACGACCCGAACAAGGTGGGCGTCCCCATCGGCGACCTGCTCGCCGGGATGTACGGCGCCTACGGTGCCGTCGCGGCGCTGCACGAGCGGGGCCGCACCGGGCGCGGCAGCGTCGTGCGCACCTCGCTGCTCGCCGCCATCGTCGGCGTGCACGCGTTCCAGGGCACCCGCTACACCGTGGCCGGCGAGGTGCCCTACGGACAGGGCAACCATCACCCCTCTATCTGCCCGTACGGGCTGTTCCACTGCGCTGACGGACTGCTGCAGATCGCGGTGGGCAGCGAAGGGCTGTGGAAGCGGCTGGCACCGGCGTTCGACCTCCCGCTGGACGAGAAGGGCTTCGCGACCAACGCGGAGCGGGTGCGCAACCGGGAGGCCGTCAACGCGGCCGTCGACGGCGCCTTCGCGGCGTACCCGCTCGACGAGCTGCTCCCGAAGCTGGCCGAGGTCGGGGTGCCCGCCGGTGAGGTCCGGTCGCTGGACCGGGTGTACGAGTGGGAGCAGACCCGGTCGCAGGGCCTGCTGGTGGACGTCGAGCACGCGACCGCCGGCCGGATCACCCTGCCGGGCCCGCCGCTGCGCTTCGACGGGTCGGAGCCGGTCGTCCACACCGCGCCGCCCACGCTGGGCCAGCACGACGAGTCCGTGCGGCGGTGGCTGGACGAGACCGAGGGCACGTGACCAGTCCCGGCGCCCTCGAGCTGATCGGCACCGTGCTCGACGAGGGCAGCTGGGTGCGCTGGGACGAGCCGATCGAGGACCGGCCGGCCGACCCCGCCTACGCCGCGTCCCTGCAGGCGGCCCGCGACCGCACCGGCCTCGACGAGGCGGTCGTCACGGGCGAGGGCCGGGTGCACGGACGGCGGGTCGCCGTGGTGGCCTGCGAGTTCGGCTTCCTGGCCGGCTCGATCGGGGTGCGGGCCGCCGACCGGCTGGTGCGTGCGGTCGAGCGGGCCTCCGACGAGCGACTGCCGCTGCTCGCCTCTCCGACCTCGGGGGGCACCCGGATGCAGGAGGGAACGGTCGCCTTCCTGCAGATGGTCAAGATCTCGGCGGCGATCGGCCGGCACAAGGCCAACGGGAACCCGTACCTCGTCTACCTGCGCAACCCGACGACCGGCGGGGTCCTCGCGTCGTGGGGCTCGCTCGGCCACGTGACGGTGGCGGAGCCGGGCGCGCTCATCGGGTTCCTCGGACCGCGGGTCTACACGGCGCTGTACGGCGGCACGTTCCCCGAGGGCGTGCAGACCGCGGAGAACCTGCGCGAGCACGGCATCGTCGACGCGGTCGTCGCGCCGGACGCGATCGCCGATGTGCTGGACCGGGCGCTCAACGTGCTGACCGCCCCCCACGAGGGCTCGCCGGACGTCGACGACGTCCCGGACGAGGACCTCGCCGACGTGCCGGCCTGGGACTCCATCGTGCTGTCCCGGCGCCCGGACCGGCCGGGGGTCCGTCAGCTCCTGCGACACACGGCGCGCGACGTCGTGCCGCTGCACGGGACCGGTGCCGGGGAGACCGACGCCGGCCTGCTGCTGGCGCTGGCGCGCTTCGGCGGCGCGCCGTGCGTCGTGCTCGGCCAGGACCGGTCCCGCCAGGGGGTCGCCAACCCGCTGGGGCCAGCCGGGCTGCGCGAGGCGCGGCGGGGGATGAAGCTCGCGGACGAGCTGAAGCTGCCCCTCGTCACGGTCATCGACACCGCGGGCGCCGCCCTGAGCCGCGAGGCCGAGGAGGGCGGTCTGGCGGGGGAGATCGCGCGCTCGCTGGCCGACCTGGTCCTGCTCGACGCGCCGACCGTCTGCCTCCTGCTGGGCGAGGGTGCCGGTGGGGGCGCGCTGGCCCTGCTGCCGGCGGACCGGGTGGTGTGCGCCCAGCACGGCTGGCTCTCCCCGCTGCCGCCCGAGGGAGCCTCCGCGATCATCCACCGCACGACGGAGCGCGCACCGGAGATGGCGGCGGCGCAGGGGGTGAGATCGCTCGACCTGCTGCGCAACGGCATCGTGGACCGGGTGGTGGCCGAGCACCCCGACGCCGCCGACGAGCCCGCGGCGTACCTCGCCCGCGTCGCGCGCGTCCTGGAGTACGAGCTCATCGCACTGTTGCGCCGCGACCCGCGCACCCGGCTGGCGGCCCGACTGGCCCGCTACCGCCACCTCGGCACCTGACGCTGACCCTCACCTCTAGGGTGCCCCCATGCGCGTCCTCATCGCCCTGGGCGGCAACGCCATGACGGGGCCCGACGGGAGCGCCGCGCCGGACGACCAGGACCGCGCGGTCGTGCTCGCGATGGAGCGGGTCGCCGACCTCGTCGGCCAGGGGGTCGACGTGCTGCTGACCCACGGCAACGGGCCCCAGGTGGGCAACCTGCTGGTGAAGAACGAGCTGGCGGCGCACGTCGTCCCGCCCGTCCCGCTCGACTGGTGCGGCGCGCAGACCCAGGGCACGATCGGCTTCCTCGTGCTCGACGCGCTGGAGGCAGCGCTCGCCGCCCGGGGTGTCGACCGGCGGGTCGCGACCGTGGTGACGCGGACCCTCGTCGACGACACCGACCCCGGCTTCGAGCAGCCGACGAAGCCCATCGGCCGCTACCTGCCGGAGGACCAGGCGCGTGCCCTGATGGAGCACGGCCAGACCTGGGAGGACCGGGGCTCCAGGGGGTGGCGTCGCGTGGTCGCGTCACCCGAGCCGCAGGAGATCGTCGACGCGGCCGCGATCGGGGTGCTCGCGGACGCCGGCTTCGTCGTCGTCGGCGCGGGAGGCGGTGGCATCCCGGTCGTACGCGGGGAGGACGGTGCGCTGCGCGGTGTCGAGGCCGTCATCGACAAGGACCTGTCCGCGGCACTGCTGGCCCGGGCCGTCGGCGCCGAGGTGCTGGTGATCGCCACCGACGTCGAGAACGTCGTCCTCGGCTATGGCACCGACCACGAGGAGCCGGTCGGTCGGGTGTCCGCCTCGCGGATGCGCGACCTGCAGCGGGAGCACGACTTCGCGAGCGGCAGCATGGGGCCGAAGGTCGAGGCGGCGCTCCGCTTCGTCGAGGCAGGTGGCGGCCGGTCGGTCATCACGTCGCTGGAGAACATCGAGCAGGCCGTGCACGGCAGGGCCGGAACCGTCATCGAACGAGGAGAGACCCCATGACCACGCCCGAGCCGATCGAGGTCCACAAGGTCGCCATCGAGTCCGTCTCCGACGCGTCGGGGCTGGCCCGGCTGATCGACGACGGGTCGGTCGAGGCCGACCGGGTGATCGCGGTCATCGGGAAGACCGAGGGCAACGGCGGGGTCAACGACTACACCAGGATCATCGCCGACCGGGCGTTCCGGGAGGTGCTGGAGGCCAGGGGCACCCGGTCGATGGACGAGATCAAGCAGATCCCCATCGTGTGGTCCGGCGGGACGGACGGCGTCATCTCCCCGCACGCGACGATCTTCGCGACGACCGCCGCCGACAAGGTCCCCGCCACCGACGAGCCGAGACTGTCCGTCGGCTACGCGATGAGCGAGCAGATCAGGCCCGAGGACATCGGCCGGGTGCCGATGGTGGAGAAGGTCGCGGCCGGGGTGAAGGTCGCGATGGAGCGGGCCGGCATCACCGACCCCGCCGACGTCCACTACGTGCAGACGAAGACGCCGCTACTCACCCTGGACACCATCACCGACGCCAAGAGCCGCGGTCACGACGTGTGGACCGAGGACACCCTCAAGTCGATGGACGTCTCGAACTCCACGACGGCCCTGGGCATCGCCGTTGCGCTCGGCGAGATCGACATGCCGACGGCCGAGCAGATCCACAAGGACCTCTCGCTCTACAGCGCCGTGGCCTCGTGCTCGTCCGGGGTCGAGCTCGACCAGGCGCAGATCGTCGTGCTCGGGAACGTCCGCGGCGTCGGCGGCCGGTTCCGGATCGGCCACAGCGTGATGAAGGACGCCCTGGACGCCGACGGTGTGTGGGAGTCGATCCGCAACGCCGGGCTGGACGACCTCCCGGAGCGGCCGCGCTCGAGTGACCTGCGCGGCCGGGTCGTCAACGTCTTCTGCAAGTGCGAGGCCGATCCGACGGGTCGGGTCCGCGACCGGCGCAACATCATGCTCGACGACTCCGACGTGCACTGGCACCGCCAGATCAAGTCCTGCGTCGGCGGCGTGGTGGCGTCGGTGACCGGGGACCCGGCGGTCTTCGTGTCGGTGGCAGCGGTGCACCAGGGTCCGTCCGGTGGCGGCCCGGTCATCGCCATCGTCGAGCCGTAGCGTGCCCGTGGGGGCCAGGCGCATCCCGGACCCAGGGTTCGCGGGTGACACCGGCGACACACCACCGGCGCTCGCCGCCGCGCTGCAGGCGGTGGCCGCCGACCCGGCCCGCCGGCCCGAGGTGCTGGCCGCCCTCCACGGTGCCCGGGTCTTCGCCGCTGTCGCCGCGGTCGCCACGTCCACCACGTCGGCCAGCGGGCACACCGTCGAGAAGGAGGCCGACATGTCCCTCGCCCTGCTGTCCGACGGCCGTGACCGCCGGGCGGTGCCGGTGTTCTCGAGCCTGGCGACCCTGCACCGGTTCGACCCGAGTGCCCGGCCGGTCGCCGTCGAGGGGCAGCGCGCCGCGGCCGTCGCCGCCGCCGAGGGCGCGCAGGACCTGGTGCTCGATGTGGCCGGACCGGTGACCGTGACGCTCGGGGAGCGGGAGGTCCGCGCGCTGCTGCGCCGGACGCCGACCGTCCCCGCGTACGACGACGAGGCAACCGTCGCGAGCCTTCGGGACGTCCTGCGCCACGAGCCGGCGGTGTGGGGAGCATGGCTGGGCCCCTGGCCCGACGTCGACGCCCGGCTGACGGTCGCCCTCGACCCGACGGCCGACGCGGAGGTCCTCGGCCGACGGCTGGCCGACCGGCTGCAGGCCCTCGCGGACGGCGCCGTGCTCGGCGTGGACGTGGCGCTCGTACCAGCCGGCTCGCCGGCACCGGACGGCCACCGCCCGGTCATCTAGCCTGCCGAGGGCGGGCGCCGGGCGACATTTCCTGCCGTACGCCGGGTGCTGGTAGCCTGGCCAGCGACCCACCAGGGTGCTGACCGTCCTCCGGGACGCCGGGGCCCGGGTGCGCAAAGCGGAGTCCAACCTCCCACCCGCATCGACCGACTGCCCGGCCGGCTCACCCCGGACGGACGACAGGTTGTCGGGTCCCGGTCAGCTCGACCCGCTCGGTCCTCACCGGCCGGACAGGTCGAGGCGTCGGCCGCGTCTGCAGTCGGGATGCGTCGGCGGCGTCTGGGTGTTGTGGCTTCCGTGAGCTCTGGGCACGGGAGCCATTTTCGTGTCCGGGGTCGCTCAGGCATATCAAGGAGGCCCCATCAGTACTGAGCCCAGGATCAACGACCGGATCCGCGTCAACGAGGTACGCCTCGTCGGTCCCAACGGCGAACAGGTCGGCATCGTCGCCATCGGTGACGCGCTGCGGCTGGCCCAGGAGGCTGACCTCGACCTCGTCGAGGTTGCGCCGATGGCCCGCCCGCCGGTCTGCAAGCTCATGGACTACGGCAAGTTCAAGTACGAGTCGGCGCAGAAGGCCCGTGAGGCGCGCAAGAACCAGGTCAACACGGTCATCAAGGAGATGAAGCTCCGGCCGAAGATCGACCCGCACGACTACCTGACCAAGAAGGGTCACGTCGTCCGGTTCCTCAAGCAGGGCGACAAGGTCAAGATCACGATCATGTTCCGCGGCCGCGAGCAGTCGCGCCCCGAGCTCGGGTACCGCCTGCTCCAGCGACTGGCGGCCGACGTCGAGGAGCTCGGCTTCGTGGAGTCCGCGCCCAAGCAGGACGGGCGCAACATGATCATGGTGCTCGGCCCGTTGAAGAAGAAGGCCGATGCCCGCGCCGAGCGCGCCGCCGACAAGGCCCGCCGCGAGGAGGAGGCATCGCCCCAGGTCGTCGAGGCCGAGACGCCCGCGCCCCCAGCGGCCGTGGCCGAGGACGAGGCGCCTGCTCCCGGGGCGGTCGAGCCCGAAGCGCCAGCGCCCGAGCCCGAGGCGCCCGCCCCGGACGCCGTCGAGCCGGAGGTCGCGGAGCCCCGCAACGGCCGACTGACCAGCACCTCGCTACCTCCCAGG
>DASVED010000369.1:0-6502 GCA_036380775.1 Actinomycetes bacterium | reverse complement strand
GGCGAGCGGGTCTCCAGGTGGTCGATCTCGATGTGCGGCACCTCGGACGCGTACGGCATCAGGAAGTCCATGAACGACGCGTTGAGCAGCTGGCCGTTCTCGTCGTACTCCATGCGCTCGTAGAGTGCGCCGCCGACTCCTTGCGCGACTCCCCCGTGCACCTGGCCCTCGACGATCATCGGGTTGATCAGCGGCCCGCAGTCGTGCACGACGCAGTAGCGGAGCACGTGGATTTCCGCGGTCTCCGGGTCGGTCTCGACGACCACGGCATGCATGCCGTTGGCGAACGTCGACTGGGTCGGCGAGTAGTAGTCGGTACCTTCGAGCCCAGGCTCCTCGTCGTCACCGACCGGCGGACCACTCGCGTCGCCGACGGCGAACTGGGTCGCCGCCTTGGACGTCTCGTCGAAGGCGTAGCGCAGCGGGTTGGAGAGCACGGCGACCGTGGCGAGCGGGATCGACGCGGCCGGCGAGCCCTTGACCCGCACCTGCCCGTCGACGATCTCGAGGTCCCCCGGGTCTGCCTCCAGCGCCTCGCCGGCGATGCGCAGCGCCTTCTCCCGAACCTTGCGGGACGCCAGCGCGATCGCGTTGCCGCTCATCACGGCTGCCCGGGAGGCGAACGTGCCGACCGCGTAGCCGAACCGACGCGTGTCGCCCGTGACGACCTCCACGTCCTCGAGGGCGACCCCGAGCTCGTCCGCGGCGATCTGGGCGAACGACGTGAAGTGACCCTGGCCCTGGGTGGTCAGCCCGGTCGCGACCTTGACCTTGCCGGAGGTCTCGACCAGCACGTGGGCGCCCTCGTAGGGCCCGACGCCGGTGCCCTCGACGTAGCAGGCGAGCCCCACGCCGACACGTCGCCCCTCGGCGCGCGCCGCCTCGGCCATCGCCAGCGTGCCGTCCCAGTCGACGAGCTCCTTCAGCTTCTGAAGCGACGCCGGGAAGTCACCCGAGTCGTAGATGAGCGGCCGCCCGTCCTGGAACACCAGCCCGTGGTCGTAGGGCATCTCGTCGGGAGTGATGAAGTTGCGCGCTCGCACCTCGGCGCGGTCGAGCCCCAGCTCGTCCGCGATGGCGTCCATCGTCCGCTCCATCGCGAAGACGCCCTGCGGCCGGCCGGCCCCGCGGTAGGGCGTCACGATGACCGTGTTGGTGTAGAGCGACCACCACTCGCAGCGGTAGGCGCCGGGCTTGTAGGGGCCCAGCAGCTGCGTGGAGGTGATGATGGGCACGATGACGCCGTACGGCGTGTAGGCGCCGTTGTCGTGCCAGAAGCGGACGTCCAGCGCGAGCAGGCGGCCGTCGTCGTCGAAGCCGACCTCGACCTGCTGCAGCTGCCCACGCTCGTGCGCCGACGAGACGAAGTGCTCGCGGCGGTCCTCGACCCACTTGACCTCGCGGTCCAGCCGCCGGGCCGCCCACGGCACCAGCACCTCCTCCGGCCACGGGTGCACGATCTTCACCCCGAAGCCGCCGCCGACCATGGGCGCGACGCACTCGACCTTGCCGGCTGGCAGCCCGAGCTTGGCGGCCACCGCTGCGCGCACGCTGGTCGAGGTCTGGGTCGAGGAGTAGACGCGCATCGAGCCGTCGGCGGCGTCCCAGCGGGCGTAGACGCCCTTGCCCTCCATCGGCATCGACGCGCTGCGCTCGATGTCGAGGGAGAGGGTCAGCCGGCGCGGTGCGGCAGCCATCGCGGCGTCGACGTGGCCGACCTCGTCGAGGTTGTAGGCGGCGACGTTGTCGGGGACGTCGTCGTGCACGGTGCGATCGGCACGCCGGGCGTTGTCCACCCCGACGACCGGCGGCAGGAAGTCGTATGTGACGACCACCCGCTCGGCTGCGTCCTCGGCGAGGTACCGGTCGCGGGCGACCACCATCACCACCGGCTCCCCGACGTGGTTGACCTCGTCGCGGGCGAGTGCGTAGCCGGTGCGCGGAGCGTGCAGCGACGGGTGCGGGATGAGCAGCGGCAGCGGCTCTGCCACCGCGCTGCCCTCGGTCTCGTCGGAGGCCAGCAGGTCGTCGTAGGTGTAGACCGCGACGAGCCCGTCGACCTCGAGCGCACGGGTGACGTCGATGTCGGTGACCCGGGCGTGGGCGTGCGGGCTGCGGACGAACGCGACCCCCAGGGCGTCCTGCCCGAGGTCGTCGAGGAAGTGCGCGGTGCCGGTGACGAGCTTGGCGTCCTCGACCCGCTGCACCGGCTCGCCGAACAACTTCGTCGTCACGTGGCCCCCCGCTCGCGGGTGATCTCGGCGGCGCGCAGCACGCTGGCCACGATGTTCTGGTAGCCGGTGCAGCGACACAGGTTGCCGCTGATGGCCTCGCGCGCCTCGTCCTCGGTCGGTGCGGGGTTGTCCACGAGGAAGGCCGCCGCGGTCGTGAGGAAACCTGGTGTGCAGAACCCGCACTGGAGGCCGTGACACTCGCGGAACGCCTGCTGCACCGGATGCATGTCCTGTGACGTGCCGAGGCCCTCCACCGTCGTCACGTCGTGACCGTCGGCGGTGACGGCGAGCAGCAGGCAGGACCGCACTGGCTCGCCGTCGAGGAGCACGGTGCAGGCCCCGCAGACTCCGTGCTCGCAGCCCACGTGCGTGCCGGTCAGCCGCAGGTCGTGGCGCAGGAAGTCCGACAGCAGCCGTCGGGCCGGGACCTGCGCTTCCTGCGGCACACCGTTCACCGTCAGCCGGACGTCGTGCAGGCTCTCGCTCACGGCACCGCCCTCCCCGCCGCCTCGGCGAACGCCCGTGCCGTCAGCACCCGCACCAGGTGCAGGCGGTAGGCGGCCGACGCGTGGATGTCGGCCTCGGGGTCCGTCTGCTCGCCCGCGAGGTCGCCGGCCGCGGTCCAGTCGGCACCACCGGGCTCGGCGCCTGCGACCGCGTCCGTGAGGTCCAGGACCAGTGGGCTGGGGCCTACCGAGACGTACGCCGCCCGGGCCGAGCTCACGACGCCGTCCACGATCGTGACCACTGCCGCCAGGCCGCACACCGCGTAGTCGCCGTGCCGCCGCGCGACCTCCATGAACGTCGTCCCGCTGCCGGTCGGGAAGGCGGGGAACGTCGCCGAGACCGCGAGCTCACCCGCGGAGAGGTCGGACTCGAGGGGGCCGGTGAAGAACGCGTCGGCCGCCACCTCCCGGCGTCCCGACGCGCTGGCCACCTGCACGGTGCCGCCGGTCAGGGCCAGCACCGCGGTCATCTCGCCGCTCGGGTCGGCGTGCGCGATGCTGCCGACCGTCGTGCCCCTGTTGCGGATCACCGGGTGCGCCACCAGCCGCAGCGCCTGCCGCAGCAGCGGCTGCACACCGTGGGCCGCCTGGTCGCGCTCGACGGCAGCGTGCCGGGCGAGCGCGCCGACGACGACGGCGCCGTCTTCGACGCGGACCGGGGCCAGCTCGGTCAGCCGGTTGATGTCGACGAGGTGGGCCGGGGCTGCGAGGCGCATGTTGAGCATCGGCAGGAGGCTCTGACCGCCGGCGAGCACCTTGCCGTCGCCGCCCACCTGCGCGAGCACCGCCAGCGCCTCGTCCAGCGACGAGGGCGCCGACCAGGCGAACGCGGACGGCTTCACGTCGGTGATCCTCTCAGAACGGAAATGATCACGTCCCCGTGATCAGTGGCCCCCGACAGCGCTGAATCCAGCGCGGTCGGGGGCCATCGATCACGTCCGCGTGATCATTTCGGACACGGACCTGGCGTTCCGGCGGGCGGGGCCGGTCAGAGGCGGGTCTCCCCGTCGTCGTCGTCCCGGCGGGGCGGGGGTGGCCCGGCGGTCCCGGCGGCGCCACTGTCGTAGCCGACCTCACCACCGGTCGCTTCGTCCTCGAGCGGGTCGCGGTGGACACCGGTGTGACCGACAGCCAGGGCCGTTCCCTCGTCGAAGCCTGCCGGGGAGTGGAGGGCGTCCCGCATGTACGCGGGGGCCAGCGCGTAGATCAGGTGGTAGCCGACCAGGAGCACGACGGTGCCGAGCGCGATGCCCTCGAGCGTGAAGTCGTCGCTGATCTGGTGGGCCACCGGCCCGACGGCCAGGATGATGCCCGCGCCGATCGGTACCAGATTGATCGGGTTGGCGAAGTCCACCCGGTTCTCGATCCAGATCTTCGCGCCGAGCAGGCCGATCATGCCGTACAGCACCACGGTGATGCCGCCGAGCACGCCACCCGGGGTCGCGGCCACGAGTGCGCCGAACTTCGGGCACAGGCCGAACAGGATCGCGACCACACCGGCGACGTAGTAGGCGGCTGTCGAATAGATCCGGGTTGCGGCCATGACACCGATGTTCTCGGCGTACGTCGTGGTCGGCGAGCCACCGACCGACGTGGAGACTGCGGTGCCGACGCCGTCCGCGAAGATGGCCCGGCCGATCATCGGGTCGAGGTCGGTCTTGGTCATGGCACCGACAGCCTTGACGTGCCCCGTGTTCTCCGCGATGAGCGCGATGACGGCCGGCAGCACGAGCACGATGGCCGAGAACTTGAAGTCCGGCGAGACCAGGTCCGGGAAACCGATCCAGTCGGCGTCCCTGATCGAGTCGAAGTTGACCCGCTCGTGCTCGTTGACCTCACCGGCGGCCGCGTTGTACGAGGTGATGTCGCCCAGCACTCTGTCCAGCACCCACGACAGCGCGTAGCCGAAGATGAGGGCCAGCAGAATGGCGATGCGGCTCATGAAGCCGCGCAGCAGCACCGTCATGAGGAACAGCGCGAACATCGTGATCATCGCGACCCAGCGGTCCTGCTGCCAGTAGACGTCGGCGACCACGAAGGCCAGCCCGAAGCCGATCAGCATGACCACACCGCCGGTGACGGCCGGTGGGAAAACCTTGTGGATGATCCCGATGCCCAGGAAGTTGATCGCCAGGCCGACCGCCGCCAGCACCAGCCCGGCGACCATGATCGCGCCGGTGACCAGCGAGTCGCTGTCCTGCGCCGCGCGGATCGCGAACACGCCGCCGACGAAGGACGCGCTGGTGCCCAGGTAGCTCGGCACCCGGTCCTGGGTGATGAGCAGGAACAGGATGGTGGCGACACCCGACATCATGATCGCGAGGTTCGGGTCCAGCCCCATCACCAGCGGGAAGACGAACGTCGCCCCGAACATCGCGATGACGTGCTGCGCCCCGATGCCCGCGGTTCGGCCCCAGGAGAGCCTCTCGTCCGGCTTGACGACCTCGCCCGGAGGCGGTGTCTTGCCGTCGTACACGACCTTCCAGCTGAACGCCATGATCGGCCTCCTCGTCGTGGTGACCCTCGTCACCCGACGCACAGGGTGGCGCACTCGGCGCCGCAACGGTGGGATCTCGCGATGATGGGTTGTGACAGATCGCGAGCCACGCCGTTGTCGGGGTCGCACAGCCCGGTCAGCACCCGTGCGGACGCGTTACCGTCCGGGGCATGACGTTCCTGCCCGGAGCTGCCTCCACCTCGGTCCGAGACCTGCTGTCCGGCCCCCCGCGAGCGGGCCGGGTGGTGGGCGTCCACCCCTCCTGTGCGTACGTTCTGACAGGACCCCAGCTGGTGGCACTCGAGAGCGCCGACGGGCTGGGGCTGCCCTGCGCCGTGCGCCTCGGGGCGGACCGCGCCGCGGCACCCTTCGGCGACGTACGGCGGGGTGACCCCGCCCTCGTCGGCGACGGGACGCTGACCGCCGGGCCGTTGTCGGCGCGGGTGGCCCGCTGGTGGTCGCCGCCCCGGGTGCGGGCCGGCCACTCCCCCGCGCGTCTGGGCCTGCTGGCCGGGCTGCTCGAGGGCCTGCCGGCGCCCGTCGCGGCCGACCTGCCCGCGGCCGACCTGCTCGGCCGCGGCCCTGGGCTCACCCCGGCGGGTGACGACGTGCTGGCCGGCTGGCTGCTCGCCGTCCACCACCACGAGGCTCTGCGCGACCCGCTGGTCGCCGTGTTCGACGACCTCGCCGCCCGCACGACCTCGCTGTCGGCAGCCCTGCTCCGCGAGGCCGCCGAGGGGCGCGGCCTGCCGGCAGCCGTCGCGGTCGCGGACTCGGTGGCCGGGCACGGGGCGGAGGGCGACCTCCGGGTCGCCGTCGCCGCCCTGCTCGCCGTGGGGCACTCGTCGGGCCTCGCCCTGGCATACGGGATCCTGCGCGGGGCGCGCGCGGTCGCCGGCATGGTGGGATCTCCCGAGCGGATGGTGGTCGCGTGACGGGCGACATGCACGTCGAGGTGCGCCGCGGCGCGTACCACGACTCGGTGACCCTCATGCAGGTCAGCCGCGACGTCGCGGCGGTCGACGGCGTCGCGGCGGCCCAGGTCGCGATGGGCACCGGGCTCAACCTCGACCTGATGCGCGGGATGGGCTTCGACCCGCCGGCCGAGGCGGGCCCGAACGACCTGGTGGTCGCCGTGCGGGCCGACGACGACAGCTCGCTGCAGGCGGCGCTGGCACGCCTCGACTCTGCGCTGACGGCGAGCTCGGCCGGTTCGTCGGACGGTCTCGGCGGCCGCGACCCCGAGCCGCGCACCGTGACCTCCG
>DASVED010000368.1:0-6314 GCA_036380775.1 Actinomycetes bacterium | reverse complement strand
CCACGCTGATCGAGGACCTCGATGGTTCGTGCGTGCAGACCGCCGGCGCGCGAGCCGGGGAGGTGCTGGCTGGCTCGCCGCTCGACGATGGCAGCGTCGACCCCCGCCAGCGCCAGCTCGCCGGCCAGCATCAGCCCCGTGGGCCCGCCCCCGACGATCAGTACGGCATGCTCGGTCACCGCCTCCACCTCCGTGGTTCTGCCTCGAGTCGGTGATTCTCCGTCACGAGGGCTGGCGGCCTTCCGGTCGGGGTCAGTGCTCGGCGAAGAAAGAGGTCATCGCGCCTGCGGCCGGGCCCAGCGGGCAGACCAGGTCGTGGTCGGCGACGTCGGTCCACCACTGGGCGAGCACGACCGCGCCGGCCTGGAAGGACGGCTCGCTGCACCGGGACAGGGCGACCGACCGGCCGCGCGGCCCGGCGGTGTGCCACTCCGGAAGCCCCCACCGGACCGAGCCGATGATGTCCGGCCACTGCAGCGTCGTGGAGTAGAAGCCGGTGGCGACACCGGCGTCCTGGTAGGCACGGACGATGCCACGGACCACCGCTCGGTTGCTGCGTCGCTGCGACGACCAGGGCCGGATCGAGTAGTGCTCGACGTCGATCCATACGTGCGGGACGGTCAGGCCGGCTGACGCCAGCCGGCGCAGGTTGTAGCGGCCCTCGGCGAAGCCGACGTTCCGCAGGCGGGACCGGGTGGTGGTGCCCGCGTAGGGTCCGCTGCCTCCGTACCGCGCGAGCTGGCGTGCGGTCGGCCAGGTCGCGACGGCGTAGGCCGACGTCGGCAGGCCGCGGTCGCGAGCCCACTGGGCCTGGGTCGCCAGGCACGGGTTGGGCGTGAAGGCCGGGCCGTTGGTCAGGCCGATCACGACGAATCGGGCCCGCTCACCGGGCATCGGGAGGCCCAGCGAGCGCCGCGCAGGGATGCCCATGCCGACCGGGCACTGCGGCCACGACACGTCGCCGCCGACGACCAGGCCGGTCGTGGCGGCCGGCGTCCGGGCGGTGACGGGGACCGGCCCTGCGGAGGCAGGAGCGGCGGCCCCCACGATGAGACCGCCGAGACCGACGAGGACGGCGGCGAGCAGGACGGGACGGATCAGGCGGGAATGCGGCACCGGGGGAGTCTCGGGGCATCGAGGCGAGCGCATGAGCCGATCCGGCGCGACTTTGCCCAACCGAGAAGTCGGCCGCCTCCGGCGTGGCGGCTTCGTCGCGGCGCGGACTCTCCCTACTGTCGGTCCCGAAGGTCGGTACGGCGACAGGCCGACGAGTCGACAATCTTGCGAGGACGGCTACGTGAGCACCCAACCGTTCATCCCACCCGAGGCCGGCGAGCAGCCTGCCCACCAGGTGATCCCGCCCGTCGAGCTGACGACTCCGGTCGAGCACGCCGCGCCCCAGGCGGTGGCGGCCGGGCGGCCGATGGGCCCGACGAACCGCCCGATGCCGATCTTCCCCGAGCCGGCTGCGCGCGAGAGCCACGGCCCCGCCCGGATCATCTCGATGTGCAACCAGAAGGGCGGCGTCGGCAAGACCACGACGACGATCAACCTCGGTGCGGCGCTCGCGGAGTACGGCCGCAAGGTCCTGCTCGTCGACTTCGACCCGCAGGGATCGCTGTCCGTCGGGCTCGGCGTGAACCCGTACGACATCGACAAGAGCGTCTACAACCTGCTGATGGAGCGCGGAACGGCGCTCGACGACGTCGTGCTCAAGACCAACATCCCGGGCTTGGACCTGCTGCCGAGCAACATCGACCTCTCGGCCGCCGAGGTGCAGCTGGTGACGGAGGTCGCGCGCGAGCAGGTGCTCGCCCGGGCGCTCGCGCCGGCCGTGGCCGACTACGACTTCGTCATCATCGACTGCCAGCCGTCGCTGGGGCTGCTGACGGTCAACGCCCTGACCGCCTCCGACGGCGTGATCGTGCCGCTCGAGTGCGAGTTCTTCGCCCTCCGCGGGGTCGCGATGCTCGTCGAGACGATCCAGAAGGTGCAGGACCGACTCAACCCGGAGCTCGAGATCGATGGTCTCGTCGCGACGATGTACGACTCGCGGACGGTGCACAGCCGGGAGGTGCTGGCCCGGCTGGTCGAGGCTTTCGAGGACAAGGTGTTCCACACGGCGATCAGCCGCACCGTGCGCTTCCCCGAGACGACGGTCGCCGGCGAGCCGATCACCACGTTCGCCACCTCGTCCGGCGGGGCCTACTCCTACCGCCAGCTGGCGCGGGAGGTCCTCGCCCGGTGCCCGGGCACGTGAGCACCACGCCGGAACGAGCAGCGACCGGTGCGCCCAGCGAAGGGTCCGTCGGCGAGCAGGCGGCCGACGAGCCGACGGCGCAGGTCCGGCGGCTGCGCCCGGCCGGCCGTCGCACGACCGGGCGCGAGCGCCACGACGAGAAGATCACGGTCTACGTCAGCCCGGACGAACTGGTCGCCATCGAGCAGGCGCGGCTCGTCCTGCGCGCCGAGCACGGCGTGGCCGTCGACCGTGGCCGCCTGGTGCGGGAGGCGGTGGCCGAGATGCTGATCGACCTGGAGGCCCACGGCGAGGAGAGCGTGGTCGTCCAGCGGCTGCGCACGCAGTGACCCCGGGTTGATCGGGTTTCTCCCTCGTGACCGTGCTGGACTACCGTGCCGACGTGGGTAGAGCCGAGGAGACCGTGCACGAGGGCACCTCCTCGGCGGACGCCTTCCGGGTCGACCTCGGCGACCTGTTCGAGGGTCCTTTCGACCTGCTGCTGAGCCTGATCGCCAAGCACAAGCTCGACGTCACCGAGGTGGCGCTGTCCAAGGTCACCGACGAGTTCATCGCGCACATCAAGGCTGCCGGCCCGGAGTGGGACCTCGGGCAGGCGACCGAGTTCCTCGTCGTCGCGGCGACGCTGCTCGACCTCAAGGCGGCTCGGCTGCTGCCCAGCGGCGAGGTCGAGGACGAGGAGGACCTGGCGCTGCTCGAGGCGCGGGACCTGCTCTTCGCCCGGCTCCTGCAGTACCGCGCCTACAAGCAGGTCGCCGCCGTCTTCGCCGGCCGGATGGCTGCGGAGGTCGGCCGGTTCCCGCGCGCTGTCTCGATGGAGCCCCAGTTCGCCGGGCTGCTGCCGGAGGTGCTGCTCGGGCTCGGGCCGCAGGAGTTCGCCGCCCTGGCAGCCCGGGCGCTGACGCCCCGGCCGGTCCCGACGGTCGGCATGGACCACCTGCACGCCCCGACGGTCAGCGTCCGGGAGCAGGCGGCCGTCCTCGTGACGTCGCTGCGCCGGTCCCGGACCACCACCTTCCGCCAGCTGACCGCCGACTGCGAGGGCGTGCTCGTCGTGGCGCGTTTCCTCGCGCTGCTCGAGCTCTACCGCGAGGGGGCAGTGGTGTTCGAACAGGCCGACCCGCTCGGGGAGCTGCACATCCGCTGGACCGGCAGCGACGAGGGCGACGTGGAGGTCGAGGACGAGTTCGACGAGCCGCCACCACCCGTGGCGGGCACCTCAGGCGACGTACCCGAGAACGACACCGCACAGGAGAGCTCCGACAGTGACCGAACAGGCTGACCACGCCGACCACCCCGAGCACCAGCCCGAGGTGCAGCTCGCGCACCTGGGCCACCTCGGCGACGACGACGGCCCAGCTCTGCGGACCGCGCTGGAGGCGATCCTGATGGTCGTCGACGAGCCGGTCGGGGAGATGCTGCTGGCCCAGGTCACCGAGCGGCCCACCGACGAGGTGCTGGAGGCACTGCGGTCGTTGGCGGCCGAGTACGACGAGGCGGGCCGGGGCTTCCAGCTGCGCCAGGTGGCCGGCGGCTGGCGGTTCTACACGAGGGCGACCTGCGCGGCGTACGTCGAGAGGTTCGTGCTCGACGGCCAGCAGGCGCGGCTGACCCAGGCCGCCCTGGAGACCCTCGCCGTCGTGGCCTACCGGCAGCCGGTCAGCCGGGCCAGGGTCTCCGCGGTGCGCGGCGTCAACGTCGACGGCGTCATGCGCACGCTGGTCAACCGCGGCCTGGTCGAGGAGGCGGGTCGCGAGGCCGGCACCGGCGAGGGCGGGTCGATCCTCTACCAGACCACGTCGCACTTCCTGGAGCGGCTCGGTCTGCGCGGCATCGACGAGCTGCCCGACCTGGCGCCGTTCCTGCCCGAGCTGGACACCGTCGACGATTTGGCGAACTGATGGCCGACCCCGCGGCCCCCGACCAGGAGGGCATGCGGCTCCAGCGTGTGCTGGCGGCGGCGGGGCTGGGCAGCCGCCGTGCGTGCGAGCAGCTGATCGAAGAGGGACGCGTCGAGGTCGACGGGGCGATCGTCCGCACCCAGGGCATGCGCGTCGACCCGCAGCAGGCTGTCATCAAGGTCGACGGCATGCGCATCGCGTCCGCGCCGGACCATGTGTACCTCGCGCTGAACAAGCCGCGTGGCGTCGTGAGCACGATGAACGACCCGGAGGGCCGGCCGTCGCTGGCCGAGTACGTCGCCGACCGGTCCGCCCGGCTGTTCAACGTCGGGCGGCTCGACGCCGAGACCGAAGGGCTGATCCTGCTCACCAACGACGGCGACCTGGCCCACCGGCTCGCCCACCCGTCGTTCGGCGTGCCGAAGACCTACCTCGCGGAGGTGACCGGGCCGGTCGCCCGCGACGTGGGCCGGCGGCTGCGGGACGGCATCGAGCTCGAGGACGGCCTGGTGCAGGCCGACAACTTCAAGCTGGTCAGCACGGTGGGCAACCGGGTGATGGTCGAGGTGAGCCTGCACGAGGGTCGCAAGCACGTCGTACGCCGGATGATGGCTGCCGTCGGGTACCCCGTGTCGCGGCTGGTGCGGACCGCGGTCGGCCCGATCGCCCTGGGCAGCCTGCGGCCGGGGAAACACCGCCGGCTGACCCAGCAGGAGGTCGGTGCGCTCTACCAGGCGGTCGGCCTCTAGCGCCGCTTGGCCTGCGGTCGGACCGGTCGCTCTGCGCGGGCTCGCTCGTGCAGGGCGATCAGGCGCTCAGGTGTCGTGCCGGCGACGGTCTCGGCAATCAGGTCCTCACGGATCTCGGCCGGGTCCTTGAAGCGCAGGCAGCTCTTGCCCATGTCGAGCCGCCGGCCGTCGGCGGTCCACCGGGTGCGGAACTCCTCGGCCTCCTGGCTGTCGCTGTAGAGCCCCATCAGGTAGAGCGCGTTGTGGCGCTTCTGAGCGGCCAGACAGACGTAGGACAGCGGCTTGCCGTTGTAGGTGTCGGGGAAGCTCTCCAGCGGCACCGACCAGCTGATCATCCCCCAGTCGACCGACTCGGTGTAGCCAGCAGGCATCGCGTCATGGACGAGGCGGTAGACCGGCTCGATCTGGGCCCGCCGGTCGTTGTCGAGGCCGTCGAGGTACTCCTCGACGGTCGTGGCGTCGCTGGACATGCCTCGAGCGTAGAACGTCGGCCGGTGTCCGGGGTTCGACGCGATCGGTGAGCGCTACCACGCCTGGGGAAGGCTGGCGGGGCTCCGGCGGGTACAACCGGACGCTGGCCCGCCAGCGTCGGCCAGCCGACCACGCGGACCTGCCCGACCACCAGGCTGGCGGGGCTCCGGCGGGTACAACCGGACGCTGACCCGCCGGCCGCCACGCTGGTCACACGCCAGTCCGGTGCGTCTCGCGCGGTCGTCGCGAAGGTCCTCGACCGCCTGGCTCCTGGGAGCACGGTGGTGGAGCTCGGCTGCGGTCCAGGAGATCCCGCGCTGCGTTCCGGAGCCCTCGTGACCAGCGCTCCGCTGACTCCCGGCGATGGTGTCGAGAGCGGCTGGCTCGGCGTCCGTGTCGACGGCCGGCCGGACTGGGCCGAGGTCCGCGAGGTCATCGAAGATGCCTACCGCACCATCGCTCCTGCCCGGCTCGTGGCCCAGCTCGACGGTTAGGCACGCAAGGCACCGGTCACCCGGCGTCGAGTCGGGCCGCTGCGGACTGGACGATCCGGGCCGCCGCATCGTCATCGATCGCCGTGTTCAGGCTGTCGATGCGCAGGTAGGCGACGTGCCGTCCGGACCGAAGAACGGCGACATGCCGCGGGGAAGGTCCCTCATCCGGATGCGGACGCGCGGCCATCGCCCAGACTGTGCCCGGGCCGGTCACGTCCAACGGAGCCGACGACCCGCCGATCTCCTTGCCCGCCGGGCAGGAGTTGACGGAAGCGACAGCGGCGTCGGCTGCCGCCGTGGCGGTAGCTGCCGACTCGTACAGCACGACCGTCTCGGTCACATTGGCACTTGCGCCCTCGCCGTCGAGCATGATGGTTCGGGCGGCGACGGTTCCCGCGGTGGGGCCCGACCACCCGACGTTGCACAGGGGAGCGACGTT
>DASVED010000367.1:0-4913 GCA_036380775.1 Actinomycetes bacterium | reverse complement strand
AGCTGGTCGACGAGCCGCACCGGCCGAGCATAAGGAGCCGCGAGTACGGTCAGTCGCGCGCGGTTCCCGCCAGGGTCTGCGACCAGGTGACGGTCTCGACCACTCGGCTCCCGACGGCGAGGTTCGTCCAGGTCCGCGGGTCGGCACCCCGCTGATCGGTTGTGACGAGTCGTTGGTCGCCTGGTCGACCGGCCAGCCACACTACGCGGGACCCGGCCCACCCCAGCGGTCGCAGCGCGTCGCCCGGCGGCTCGAGGACGGACTCCGACCCGGATTCGAGGTCGTGGACGACGAACCGAACGGCTCCCGGGTCGTAGAGCAGGATCAGTCTTCCGTCCGGCGACCAGGACATCGAGTTGTTCACGGCGCGGCGGTCGGGTAGCCGGTGCAGCATCCGGCCACGGACGTCCGCGACGACGGACCCCTTGGCAACGGGGACGACGATTGACCCACTGTCCGGCGACCAGCCGATCCCTGCGCAGTAACCGGAGATGCCATCGGGCGAGGGGGGGAAGGGGTCGCGCGGCCCCGGCCGCACATCGCCCGAACGCACGTCGACGAGCGCCAGCTTGTCGTCCAGGTCGTACATCGCGACCGTGCGGTTGTCGGGGGAGAGCTGCGGGCAGTAGCCGCGCTCGTCGCCCAGTTGGTTGGCAGCGCCGGTCCGTAGGTCCACGACTTCCACGCGGAAGCTGAGTGTGGAGTTGTGCTGGCGGATCAGGCGCGTGCCGTCGGTGGACAGGTGGCGCGAGAACGATTCAGGAACCCGTTCCGACATGGTCAGCCGGATGGCCGCCCCACCGGTTGACGGCAGCAGGAAGGTCGCGTCGGGTCCGTGGCTGCCGGCCACGGTCACGGCAAGGTCGGCCCGGCCGGGGTCGGGCGCGGTGACGCCGGAGAGCCGGAAGACCTTCGGCGGATGGTCGACGGGCTCGACGATGCTCGGCCGGTCGAGGCGGAGCACGAGCAGCGACGACACGGCGAGCACGACTGCAGCGGCCGCCGCGATGCCGGACAGCACGAGCCGGCGCTGACGTACGTCGACCTGCGGCTGCTCGTCGAGGCGTGGCAGCAGCGCGACCGGCTGCGCCTCTTCGGCCATGTCATGGAGCGTTGCGCGGACCTGGTCTTCGAGTGCTGTCATCGCACCCCACCTCCTGCTGCCGTTACGGGCTCACCGCAGATGTCGCGGAGGTGAGCCAGTGCCTTGTGGGCCTGGCTCTTGACGGTGCCGACGCTGATGCCCAGGACGTCGGCGACCTGCTGCTCGGTGAGGTCCTCGAAGTAGCGCAGCACCAGCACGGTGCGTTGACGGCGCCCGAGCTGCAGCAAGGCGGTCCTCATCACGATCCGGTCCTCGACGGCGTCCTGGTCAGATGCGGCTCGGCGAGGCTCGGGGACGGTGCCGGAGGGCAGCTCGGTGACCCGGCGTCGTCGCCACACCGAGATCTGTTCGCGGTACATGGTCCGCCGTACGTACGCCTCGGCAGCGGCGGATGCCCGGATGGACCCCCAGTGCCGCACCGCCTTCTCCAGCGCTGTCTGCACGAGGTCCTCGGCGAGTTGCTGGTCGCCGGTGAGCAGGTAGGCGGTGCGCAGGAGGGCGGGTCCGCGGGCTGCGACGAACCCACGGAACTCCGCGTTCTCCAGGGCCTTCATCCGTCTCCTGCCTCAGTGCTCCGATGGTGCTCCGGCGTCGGCTAGTGCGCGACCGCGTGCCCTTGTTGGCTGACCTTCCGGCTGGCCACGACGGCCCCGCCGGTGAGCGCGGCGCCGGCAGCGGCGCTCAGCGCGAGCTGCCAGATCACGGGATCGCTGCTCCCGCCAGGTGAGGACGGGGTCTCGACCGGGCGACGGTCGGTGCCGCCGACGGTCGGCGACTCCCGCTCCTGGCGCTCGATCTGCGCCTTGGACGGGTGGTCGCTGGTCGCGGCGAGGCGCTCGGCGTGCTCGATGCCGGCCTTCGTGGTCGCGGTGTCGGCCGTCGCCGAGGACGGGCTTACCAGGCAGGGCAGGGCGGACAGGACGAGTGCTGCCACCGCTGCTGCCGGTCGGGAGAGGTGCGTCATGGTGATCTCCTTTTTGTGCCTGCACGAGAGGCAGGCCGCTGGGCGGGTCAGGGTCGGTGGACGTCCGCCCGACAAGACGCGAGGGGCATGACGAATGGTTGCCCGACCGGGCCGAAGGCGCCCGGGATCGCCGGTAACGCCTCGTTTACACCGGCCTGTGTCACGGTTAGGCCAGTGCTGGTGGCGTGTGACACACTCCGCCGCGGACCTAGGCAAATCGATCTAGATACCCACCATCTGGGAGGACTACTCGTGAGGAAGCTCACCAGTTCCGTGCTCGCCGGGCTGGCGGGCGCGGCGATGGTGGCAGCTGCTGTGCAGCAGCCGGCCACCGCCGCGCCGGTCTCGCACGACGGCGCCACGGCAGGTCAGGCCAAGGCGGCCGCGCACCGAACGGACAACCGGCCCGGTCCGGTGACCAAGAAGCAGCTGGCGCTGCGTCAGGCGGCTATCGAGAAGGTCGCGGCCGGCGAGGCCTCCCCGAACGAGGACGGTGTCGTCAAGCTCGGCAGGGACAAGTTCGCCGAGGTCGAGACGACGAAGCAGGACAAGATCTTCACGATCCTCGCGGAGTTCGGCGACCAGAGCGCCGGGAAGTACGGCACGGTTCCGGGCCCGCTGCACAACGAGATCCCCGAGCCGGACCGCGACGTGGACAACTCGACCACCTGGACCGCGGACTACAACACGGCCTACTACGAGACCCTCTTCAACGGCTCGGGCGAGTCGATGAAGACCTTCTACGAGGACCTCTCCAACGGGCAGTACTCGGTGACCAACGAGGTCACCGACTGGGTCAAGGTGCCCTACAACGCGTCCTTCTACGGCGACAACGCCATCGAGGACTTCGGCGGCTCGTGGGCGTTCATCCAGGACAGCGGCGACGCCTGGTGGGACGCGCAGATCGCGGCCGGCAAGACGCCGGCTGAGATCGACGCCTACCTCGCGCAGTTCGACGTCTGGGACCGCAACGACTGGGACAACGACGGCAACTTCGACGAGGCCGACGGCTACATCGACCACTTCCAGGCCGTGCACGCCGGCCAGGGTGAGGACGCGGGCGGCGGCGCGCAGGGCGCGGACGCCATCTGGTCACACCGCTGGTACGTCAACGGCGACGACTTCGGCCAGACCGGCCCCACCCTCGGCACGACCCAGAACAAGGCCGGTGGCGCGCAGATCGGTGAGTCGAAGTACTGGTTCGGCGACTACACCACCGAGCCGGAGAACGGCGGCCTCGGCGTCTTCGCCCACGAGTTCGGTCACGACCTCGGCCTGCCGGACTACTACGACACCGCGGGCGGCGAGAACGGCACCGCCTTCTGGACCCTGATGAGCTCCGGCTCGTGGCTCAGCCACGGCTCCGAGGCCAACGAGGGCATCGGCACCACGCCGGGGCTGATGGGTCCCGAGGAGAAGCTCTTCCTCGGCTGGCTCGACTACAGCGAGGTCAACGCGGGCCAGTCCGGCTCGTACACCCTCAACCCGGCGCAGTTCCACGAGCGGGGCAAGGACCAGGCCGTCAAGATCAACTTGCCCGACGAGGACGTGTCCACCACCTACACGACACCACCGTCGGGGTCGCACGCCTGGTGGACCGGCAGCGCCGACGACCTCAACGAGACGCTGACCACCCAGGTGCCGGCGAGCTCACGGGTCACCGTGTCGGCCAGCGCGTGGTACGACATCGAGGCCGGCTACGACTACCTCTACGCCGAGTACTCGTCGGACAACGGGGCGAACTGGCAGCGTGTCGGCAACCCGGTCGACGGCACGTCGAAGGACAGCTGGACGACGCTGCGCTACGCCTACGACGCGGGTGGCCAGGCGACGCTGTTCCGGTTCCGGTACCAGACGGACGGCGGCGTTCACGAGCCCGGCGCCTTCCTCGACGACATCACCGTCAACGGTGTCGTGGACGACGTCGAGAACGGTCCGGGTGCCTGGACGGCCACCGGAGAGTGGGAGATCAGCACCGGCACGGTGGAGGGCAGTTTCCCGGCCTACTACCTGGTCGAGAACCGGGAGTACTCCGGCTGGGACGACACCCTTCGGACGGGGCCGTACCAGTTCAGCAAGCCGTACACCGCTCCGGACTGGGTGGAGAACTTCTCGTTCCAGAACGGCATGCTCGTCTGGTTCGTCAACCACTCGATCGAGGACAACAACACCTCGCAGCACCCAGGTGAGGGCCTGTCCCTGCCGGTCGACGTCCGCCCGGCCAAGTTCCTCTACCCGGACGGCACGGCGCCGAGCAACCGGCGGCAGCCGCTGGACGGCGCGTTCGGTCTGGAGGCGAGCGAGAAGACCTGTCTCCACAAGGAGGTCCTCACGGGCAAGGGCCAGTCGCAGGCGATCCAGACGCTCGAGGCGTGCTCCCCGGGGGGCCTCGGAGTTGCGACTTTCGACGACACCAACCCGTTGGCCTACTGGTCGAGCGGCAACCCGCAGAACAGCGTCAAGGTCGCGGGTGCCGGCGTGAAGGTCACCGTCACCGGTGACCGGGGCGACGACCTCACGATCAATGTGGTCAACCCCTGAGATAGCACCACAGCACCACCAGCGAGGGCCGGGAGCACTGCTCCCGGCCCTCGCCGGTGTCACGGGGCACGTTGCGCGAGACTGAGCAGATGGCGACCCAGTACTTCACCGCCTCCAGTGTCGACGGCTTCATCGCTGACCCCGAGAACTCGTTGTCCTGGCTGCTCTCGCGCGACGTGGACCGACAGGGCCCGATGGGCTACGACTCCTTCATCGAGTCTGTCGGGGCACTCGTAATGGGAGCGACCACCTACCTGTGGATCCTGGAGCACGATGTCGGCGACGACCGGCCCTGGCGCTACG
>DASVED010000366.1:0-10845 GCA_036380775.1 Actinomycetes bacterium | reverse complement strand
CGACGTGCTGGTCAGCGAGCACGACATCCTCGACGGCATCGCCTGGTCGATCCTGGAGCGGTGACGCATCCGTTCTGGCCGCCGCTCGACCTGCTCTGAGGCAGCGACACAAATGGGAAAGAAGTCGACGCGTGCGCCGGGCGATCGCCTCCCCAGCATCACCAGCACCGGTTGTGTTCAGGAGTCAGAGGTGACGAGTTGCCTGCGGATGTTGTCGTGTCGGACCGCCGCCTCGACGGCATCGCCTGGAGCTGTGTCGAACCGCGGTGATCGTCCCCAGGCCACACGGTGCCCCGCTGCAGGGCAGGTCTGCAGGGGGCGCTGAGCCTGCGGCGGCGCCGTCCGGTCGTGCACCGTGTGGCGGGGGCACGATCTTGGCGGTCGTCTGGTCCATCCTGGAGCGATGACGCATCCGTTCTGGCCGCTGCTCGACCTGCGGATCACGACCGGTGACCTGGTGCTGACGCCGCTCACCGAGGCCGACCTGGCCGAGGTGGTGCGGGTGATGCCGGCCGACCTCGAGCTCAACCCGCACGCGACGAGGTTCGCCGTCGACGAGCGGACACAGCGCGGCATCGTCGTGCACCAGGAGTACTGGCGGTCCTACGGCACCTGGACCACGAACGCGTGGCGCTTCCACCTGGCGGTGCGACGGGACGGAGAGCTGCTCGGCCTGCAGGAGCTCGAGGGCAACGAGTTCCCGACCCTGCGGACGGTCGACACGTCGTCCTGGCTGGTGGCCTCGGCCCGTGGCACCGGGCTGGGCAAGACCATGCGCCGTGCGGTGCTGGCGCTGGCGTTCGAGCACCTGGGTGCGCTGGCGGCGATCACGTCGGCGTGGCACGACAACCACGCGTCCTTGGGCGTCTCGCGGTCGCTGGGCTACCGACCCAACGGCCAGTCGCTCCTGGCCCGGGACGACGGCGTCGACACCCTCGTGCACCTGCGGATGACCCGCGCCGACTGGCAGTCGGCCGGCCACGCAGCGAAGGTCACGGTCGAGGGTGTCGAGCCCTGCCGGCCCCTCTTCGGCCTCTGACCCCGGGTCAGTAGCCGAGGCGCCGGTGCAGGCGGAGGAAGCTGGGCCGGTAGCCGACGGCCGACCAGGCCCGGGAGGACAGCAGGTTGGTGGCCCGCCAGTCCGCGACGGCGCTGGTGAACCCGGTCCGCCGCATCCACTCCAGCGTCGCCTCGCCGAGTGCCCGGCCGGCGCCGAGGCCCCGAGCGTCGGGGAACACCGCCGCGTAGCCGAGGAACCCGGCGCGGTCCGGCACGGCCAGGGACTTGTGCCCGCCCGACTTCTCCAGGGCGCACGCGGCGGCCGACCCCACGATCCGTCCGTCGTGCTCGACCACGAGGTTGCAGAATCCCTCGTCGTCGAACGACTCCTCCCAGTCGTCGATCGACTCCTGCAGGGTCGTCAGGGGACCGGCAGAGAACGTGGGGGCCAGCGCCTGGTGGGTCGGCAGGACTCCGTCGAGCTGGGCGAGCACGGGGATGTCTTCCCGTCGCGCGGGGCGGACGGTCAGGTGGGCCGGTGGCGTCCAGGGCGCGTCCGGGACCTCGCGGATCCCGTGCACGTGCTGCTGGCCGAACCCCAGCCGGAACCAGGCGTCCACCAGGGCTGCGTCGTGCGCGGGCACGATCGCGTACTGCACCTCGAGGCCGCGCTCTACCCAGGACGGCGCCGCGGCGGCGTACAGGTCGCGGACCGTCTCCGCCTCCGTGACGGCGTGCCCGGCCGGCTCGACCCAGACGTTAGGCCCCCACGACGTGTCGGGCCGGCTCCCGCCCAGGAGGTAGCCGGTCACGTCGCCGGACTCGGCGGCCACGGCACCGGTCGCTCCGCCGTCGAGGAGGGACTGCACCTCGGTGGCCGCGGCGGCTGGATCCTCGAAACGGGCGGACAGCAACGGCTCGGCCGCCCGGTGGGCGGCGTGGCGCCTCGCGAGCAGCCCGCCGGCCGCGGCGACGTCCCCCGGCTCGAAGGGACGGATCTCTGGTCTGGTCACGGCCGACGACGGTACGGCCGTGGCCTGCGCCGCGCGACTCCTTTCCGCACCGCGGTCGATGCCCTCGGACAGGAAGGCTGACCCCCTCTGGTGTGGCGGCGGACCTGCGTGGAAAGGTCCACGGGGGCGTCTCCGAGCCAGGGGCGCCGATCCACCGACGACCGAGGAGGTCCCGCCCGTGGGTGAGATGGTCAGCTTTGCGAGCAACGGCGACACGTGCGAGGGGTACCTCGCCGTCCCGGAGTCCGGCAGCGGCCCGGGCGTCATCGTCGTGCAGGAGTGGTGGGGTCTGGTCGACCACGTCCGTGACGTCGCGGACCGGTTCGCCGCGGAGGGTTTCGTCGCGCTGGCCCCCGACTTCTTCCACGGGGCCAAGACGACCGAGCCGGACGAGGCCCAGCGTCTGCTGATGGGTCTCGCGATGGACCGGGCGGCCAAGGACATCCAGGGTTCCGCTCGGTACCTCGACAGCAGGGACGAGACGACCGGCCACGGCGTGGGCACCGTTGGCTTCTGCATGGGTGGCTCGCTCGCCCTGTGGAGCGGCGCGCTGGCCGACGAGGTCAAGGTCGCCGTCGGGTTCTACCCCGCCATCCCCTGGGAGAAGATGTCGCCGTCCTGGGGCAACTACGCCAACAAGTCGGCGATGATCCACGCCTCGGAGGAGGACGGCACGTCGAAGGCCGACGGGATCCAGGCCGCGGTCCAGGGCATCCAGGAGGCTGGGGGCGACGTCGAGGTCTACGACTACCCCGGCTCCCAACACGCGTTCTTCAACGACCAGCGCCCCGAGGTCCACGCGAAGGACCACAGCGAGACGGCCTGGCGGCGCACCGTCGACCTGCTCAAGTCACGCCTCTGACGACGCAGCCGCCCGTCGCGCGCGGGCCCGACGACGTCAGGCGGTACGCCGGGAGTGCTGCCCGGCTGACCGACCTGGACGCCGCCGTGTCGGTCTGCCGGGCCTGCCCCCGCCTGGTGGCCTGGCGCGAACGGGTCGCGACCGAGAAGCGCCGGGCGTTCGCCGACGAGCCGTACTGGGGCCGCCCGGTCCCGGGCTGGGGGGACGAGCGGCCGCGGGTGCTGGTCGTCGGTCTCGCCCCGGCGGCGCACGGCGGGAACCGCACAGGGCGCATCTTCACCGGCGACCGCAGCGGCGACTGGCTCTTCGCCTCGCTGCACCGGGTCGGCCTGGCGGTCCAGCCCACCAGCACCCACCGCGGCGATGGCCAGGCACTGGTCCGCACCCGGATGCTCGCGGCCGTCCGCTGCGCCCCTCCGGACAACAAGCCCACGACGGGCGAACGGGACACCTGCGCCCCGTGGATGGACGCCGAGGTCGCGGCCGTCCTGCCGTCGCTGCAGGTAGCCGTCGCGCTCGGCAGCTTCGCCTGGCAGTCGCTGTTCGCGACCCTCACCCGCCTCGGCCTCCCGGTGCCCCGACCCCGCCCGCGGTTCGGCCACGCGGCCCAGGCCGCCGTCGGGCCGCTGACGGTGCTCGGGTCCTTCCACCCGAGCCAGCAGAACACCTTCACCGGCCGGCTGACCGAGCAGATGCTCGACCAGGTGCTGGGCAAGGCCGCCACGATGACCGGTGACGGTCCTACGCTCTGACCATGGCCATCAGAACGGCGGCATCACCCGAGCGGACCCGCATCCTCGTGGTGGGTGGCGGGTACGTCGGGATGTACACCGCCCTCCGGCTGCAGAAGAAGCTCCGCGCCGAGATCCGGTCCAACAAGGTCGAGATCATCGTCGTCGACCCGCGGTCCTACATGACCTACCAGCCCTTCCTGCCCGAAGCCGCCGCCGGCAGTGTCGAGCCCCGCCACGTCGTGGTGCCGCTGCGCCGGGTTCTCGACAAGTGCGAGGTCCTCACCGGTCGCATCGAGTCGGTCGACCACGCGCGTCGGGTCGCCCGGATGCGGCCCACCCGCGGCGAGCCCTACGACCTGACGTACGAGGTCATCGTCCTCGCCGCCGGCTCCATCGCGCGGACGCTACCGATCCCCGGCCTGGCCGAGCGGGGCATCGGCTTCAAGCAGGTCGAAGAGGCGATCGCCCTGCGCAACCAGGTCCTGGAGAACCTGGACGTCGCCACCAGCGTCACGGACCACGCGGCACGCCGCGCTCTGCTGACGTTCGTCTTCGTCGGCGGCGGTTACGCCGGCATCGAGGCACTGGCCGAGCTCGAGGACATGACCACGTACGCGACGCGCTACTACCCCGACCTGTCCAAGGGCGACATCCGGTTCGTGCTCGTCGAGGCGTCCGGACGGATCCTGCCCGAGGTGGGTGAGGACCTCGGTCGATACACCGTCGAGCAGCTGCGGCAGCGCCGGATCGACGTCCGGCTCAACACGCGTCTCGAGTCCTGCGTCGGCGGCCACATCGTGCTCTCCGACGGCGAGGAGTTCGACGCCGAGACGCTGGTCTGGACGGCGGGCGTCAAGGCTAGCCCGATGCTGGCGCGCACCGACCTGCCGCTCGACGACAAGGGCCGTCTGCGCTGCCGTCCCGACCTGCGGGTCGAGGGCATCGACGGCGCGTGGTCGGCCGGAGACGGCGCGGCGGTGCCCGACCTGACCGGACCTCCGGGCGCCATGTGCAGCCCGAGCGCGCAGCACGCCGTCCGGCAGGCGAAGGTGCTCGGCGACAACATCGCGCTCGTGCTCAACAGCCGGACGCCCCGGTCCTACGCGCACAAGCATGTCGGCTCGGTGGCGTCGCTCGGCATCTACAAGGGTGTCGCGCAGGTCTACGGCATCAAGCTGCGTGGCTTCCCCGCGTGGTTCATGCACCGGACCTACCACGTGAGCCGGATGCCGACCCTCAACCGCAAGATCCGGGTCGTCCTCGACTGGACACTTGCGCTGTTCTTCCGCCGTGACGTGGTGTCCCTGGGCTCGCTGCAGCGACCCCGCGAGGAGTTCAGCGAGGCGACGAGATGAGAACACGCAGAGCACCTGCCCGCCATGAGTCAGCGGACCGCACCGCAGCCGAGGACCTGTCCCGGCTGCTCACGCTGGTGCTCGGGAAGGAGCCGCAGCTGCGGGTCCGTGCATGGGACGCGTCGGAGTCCGGGCCGGCGGGCGCACCGCTGCTGGACGTCCGGTCACCTGACGCCGTACGCCATCTGGCCCACGAGCCCAACGAGCTGGGGCTCGCCCGTGCCTACATCAGCGGCGCGCTCGGCCTCGAGGGCGACATCTACGAGGCGCTGGCCGCGCTGCCGCTGGAGGACCCGGACCGCGACCACGCCCGCGCGTTCGTGCCGCGGCAGCGCGCGGAGCTGGCTGCCCTCGTCGCCCGCACCGGCGGCATCGGCCGGGCTCCCGCCCCGCCTCCGGAGGAGGCCGTGGTCACCGGGCGACGCCACAGCCGCGACCGCGACCGCCGCGCGGTGACGCACCACTACGACGTCGGCAACGACTTCTACCGGCTGGTCCTCGGCGACTCGATGGTCTACTCCTGCGCCTACTGGCGCCGGCCCGACGACCCGGCCTACACATTGGACGACGCCCAGCGCGACAAGCTCGACCTGGTCTGCCGCAAGCTCGGGCTGCACCAGGGCGGCGGGCTGCACATGCTGGACGTCGGCTGCGGCTGGGGCTCCCTGCTGCTGCACGCCGCGTCGACCTACGGAGTCCGCGGGGTCGGCATCACCCTGTCGACGCCCCAGGCCGAGCTGGCCCGTGAACGGGTGACAGCAGCCGGGCTCGCGGACCGTGTGGAGATCCGCGTGCAGGACTACCGCGACGTCGACGACGGCCCGTTCGACGTCGTGTCGAGCATCGGCATGGCCGAGCACGTGGGGGAGCAGGCCTATGCCGAGTACGCGCGAAAGCTGCTGTCCCTGCTCGTTCCTACCGGTCGGCTGCTCAACCACCAGATCTCCCGCAAGCCCGGCCCGACGAAGGCGGGCACCTCGTTCGTCGAGGCATACGTGTTCCCCGACGGTGAGCTGCTCCCGCTGGCCACCACGGTCGGGCTGCTCGAGCTGGTCGGGTTCGAGGTGCGCGACGTGGAGTCGCTCCGCGAGCACTACGCCCTCACGTTGCGTCGCTGGGTGACGAACCTGGAGAGCGGCTGGGACCGGGCGGTGACGCTCACGTCGGAGGGGCGCGCCCGGGTGTGGCGGCTCTACATGGCCGGCTCGGCCCTGGCCTTCGAGGCCGGACGGATCGGCGTCAACCAGGTGCTCGCGGTCCGCCGCGGCCCGGACGGGCGCAGCGGCCTGCCGCCGACGCGAGACCGCTTGCTGGGCTCGTGAGGTGACCCTGCTCGCGGTCACCGTCATCGGTCACGACCGGCCAGGCATCATCGCGGACGCGACCCGGTTGCTCGCCGACCTGGGAGCCAACCTGGAGGACTCGTCCATGACGCTGCTCCGCGGTCACTTCGCGATGGTTCTCGTCGCCACGGCGGACGCCGACGCGCAGGAGGTCGAGCGCGCCCTGGTCCCGCTGGCCGGGGACGGCTCTCTCGACGTGTCGGTGCGCGAGGTGCCGGTGGAGGAGGTGCCCACACCGGGGGGCGCGCCGTACCTGCTGACCGTCCACGGCGGCGACCGGCCGGGGATCGTGTCGGCGGTGACCGCACAGGTGGCGGCCGCCGGTGGCAACGTGACCGACCTGACGACCCGGCTGGCGGGCGATCTCTACGTGCTGCTGGCCGAGGTGGACCTGCCGGCTGGAGTGGACCCGGAACGACTCAGCGGCGAGCTGTCCGCCGTCGGCCGGGACCTCGGGGTGCAGGTCTCGTTGCGACCGGTCGAGCCAGACCTGCTGTGAGCCTGCTCCCGGAGCTCCCGACCGGCCGGGTGCTCCCCTCGGTGGTCGCCCCCGCCGCAGGCCTCAGCACGCCGGCTGCCGAGGTCGACCCGCTGGCGCCCGAGGTGGTCGCCCTGGCCGCCGACCTGCTGGCCACCCAGCGGGCCGCGCCGGGCTGCGTCGGGCTCGCCGCGCCGCAGGTCGGCGTCGGGATGAGGCTCTTCGCCCTCGACGTGACCGGTCACCCGCGGGCCAGGACGTGCCACGGGCCGTTGGTCCTGGCGAACCCCGTCGTCGAGTCGGCCAGCCGGTGGGAGAAGGGCCGGGAGGGATGCCTGTCGGTGCCCGACCTCACCGGGGACGTGAAACGAGCCACCCGGCTGGTCGTCTCGGGGTTCGTGCCGGGAACGGGGGAGCCGCTCCGGCTGACCACCGACGCGTTCGAGGCGCGGGCGGCTCAGCACGAGATCGACCACCTGGACGGCCTGCTCTTCCTCGACCGGGTGGCCGGCGCCCACGCGTTGCACGCCCGGCGGGTCTACCTCTGAGCGCTACCCTCGGTCTCGCAGGGGCCCCTGTAGCCCAACTGGCCGAGGCGCCCGCCTTAAAAGCGGGGTCATCTGTGGGTTCGAGTCCCACCGGGGGCACGAGCAGGTCGCCCGTTCGGAGGAACGGCCGGGAACGCCACGCGGCCCCAACTTCGTTACGCTGGCAGGTACGAACACCCGTCGCGCACCCGCGCACGCCCTGAAGCCCACTGGAGGGACTTCCCATGGAGAGCCGTAACCCGGTCTTCAACCGCAGCGACGCCTTCTCGCGCCGCGGCTATGCGACCTTCAACGAGGCGCCACCGGCCTCTGCCGGGCAGCTCGAGGACATGTACAGCGCGCCCGCCGCGACCGGCCTGCAGACCGGCCGGATGACGATGGACGACGTCGTCATCAAGACCGGGCTGATGTTCGCCGTCCTGGTGCCCCTCGCCGCGGTCAACTTCTTCCTGAAGAACCCCGTCCTGACCTTCGGCGGTGCGATCGCCGGCCTGGTCATCGCCCTGGTCATCTCGTTCAAGCAGTCCACCAACCCTGCCCTGATGCTGACCTACGCCGGCCTCGAGGGCCTGTTCGTCGGCGGAATCAGCGGCGTCTACGAGGACTTCTACGACGGGATCGTGGCCCAGGCGGTCCTCGGCACCCTCGCGGTGTTCTCGGTCGCGCTGTGGGCCTACAAGAGCGGCCGGGTCCGCGCCACCCCGAAGTTCCAGCGTGGCGTGATGATCGCCCTCGGTGGCTACCTCGTGTTCAGCCTGGTCAACCTCGGCGTGGTCCTGTTCACGGACAACAACCTGCGCGGTGGCTGGCTCGGCATCGGCATCGGGCTGATCGCCATCACCATCGCCGCGGCGATGCTGATCCTGGACTTCGACTTCGCGGAGCAGGGGGTCAAGAACGGCCTGCCGGAGCGCTACTCCTGGCTCGCGGCATTCGGGCTCGTCGTCACCCTGGTCTGGCTCTACATCGAGTTCCTGCGCCTGATCTCCATCCTCCGCGGCAGCGACTGACCGCAGCCGCCCGACCCTTCGAGGGCCGCCGACCCGGATCCCGGGCGGCGGCCTTTGTCGTCCAGGAGCGAGCGCGCCCGCCACCGGCGGGTCAGCTCAGGTCAAGCTGCCGCTGGCCCGCTCGATCTCGAACCGCACCAGCACCCGGCGGTCCTCGACCATCGCCCGCCGGTAGTCGTCCCAGTCCGGGTGCTCGCCGGCCAGCCGGCGGTAGTAGTCGACGAGCAGCTCGACGGCCTCCGGCCGCTCCACGATCTCGGCGGTGCCCTCCACCTGGACCCAGCCGCCGTAGAACCCGTCGTTGATCACGCAGAGGGCGATCCGCGGGTCGCGACGCAGGTTGCGTGCCTTCGCGGTGGTCTCGGGAGTGGACACGATGACCCGACCCTCACCATCGACGCCGGCGCCGACGGGGGACATCTGCGGGCGCCCGTCGACTCGTACGGTCGACATCACGGCGCGATGGTGCACCCGGAGGAAGTCGCGTGCCTGGTCCGGGGTGACCCCCACGGGGTCAGGCGTGGCGGCGGGCGCCGCGACGCTTGTCGTGCTCGTGGACGATGGCCGAGGCGTGCCCGTGTGAGATGCCGTGCTCGTCGCGCAGCCAGTTGACGCGCTCGTCGAAGCGGAGGAGTCCTGGACCGGCTTCGAGAGCCTCGAACCACTGGGGGAGGTCACGACCGGTGGCCTGTGGCACCCGGTCGAGGAGCTGCTGGTGGGTGGCCTCGGAGTGGTTCAGGGACATCGGGCGCCTCCATAGTGCCGGTCAGTGGTCCATGCCTCCGAGACTGCCTCACACCCAGGGCGCTCCACAAGTCCTGCCGGACAACGTGCCCGTGGCCTGCGGGGACTCGGCGGATAGGGTCCGGAATCGTGGCTGGGCCGGGAGTCGACGACCCTGGGACTGACCCGTGGGCGTTGGTTCGGGCCGAGCTCGAGGCCGATGTACGCCGGGTCAGCGACCGCCTGCGCAGCCTCTCAGCGACGCGCCTGGCCAGCCCTCCGGCGCCGCCGGAGCAGTACTGGCCGCCGTACGAGTCCCGGGCACAGGCCGGACGGGCCGCCGCGTTCGAGCTGGCCCGGGCAGCCGGCGCCCTCGAGGCGGCCGCCGCGGGGCCTCTCGGCCGCGAGCCGCGCGAATTGCCCGTCCTGTCTGACTTCGCCGTGGGTGACCAGGTCGCCGTCACCGGTCACGACCTGCTGGCCGCCATGGGCCTGGTGCCGCCGGACATGACGGTCTGGACGGGAGCGATCGAGCACGGCCCAGCCGCCCAGGCCGTCAGCGACGCCGCGAAGGTCCTTGCCGACGTACGCCGTCGCCTCTGACCTCGTCCGCACATGATCACGCGACCGTGATCGATAGCCCCCGACCGCCGTGAATCCACGCTGTAGCGGGCAAATGATCACGTGAACTGATCATTTCCGAGGGCTGGACGGTTGAACCGGTCCGATCAGCTGAGGCGCTGGACCACCATGGCCATGCCCTGGCCACCGCCGACGCACATGGTCTCCAGACCCCACTCCTTGTCGCGGGACTGCAGCCCGTTGAGCAGGGTGGTGGTGATGCGCGCACCGGTCGAGCCGAACGGGTGGCCGAGGGCGATCGCGCCGCCGTGGACGTTGAGCCGGTCGATGTCGATCCCGAGCTCCCGGTACGACGGCACGACCTGCGCGGCGAATGCCTCGTTGATCTCGACCAGGTCCATGTCGTCGATCGTCATGCCGGCCAGCGCGAGCGCCCGGCGGGACGCCTCGACCGGACCCAGGCCCATGATCTCCGGCGAGAGCCCGGACACGCCGGTCGAGACGATCCGCGCCAGCGGCGTCAGCCCAAGGTCGGCTGCCCGGGTGTCGGACATGATGACGACGGCAGCCGCGCCGTCGTTGAGCGGGCAGCAGTTGCCGGCCGTGACCGTGCCCTGCTCGCGGAACACCGGCTGCAGCGTCGAGACGCCCTCGAGGGTGACGCCGGCTCGCGGGCCGTCGTCACGGGCGACGACCGTGCCGTCGGGTGTCGTGATGGGCGTGATCTCGCGCTCGAAGAACCCGTCCGCGATGGCCTTCTCGGCGAGGTTCTGCGACCGCACGCCGAACTCGTCCTGGTCGGCGCGGGTGATGCCCATCGACGTGGCGAGGTTCTCCGCCGTCTGGCCCATCGCGATGTAGACGTCGGGGAGCAGGCCGTCGGCCCGCGGGTCGTGCCAGGTCTCGTTGCTCGTCGCGGTGGCCGCTGTGCGGGCCCGGGCCTCGTCGAAGGCGGGGTTCAGGAACTCCTCGCGGCCGGCGCCCGCCCCGGTGAACGCGGGGTAGTGGGACACGCATTCGACACCGGCGGAGACGAAGGCGTGCCCCTCTCCGGACTTGATGGCGTGGAAGGCCATCCGCGATGTCTGCACCGACGAGGCGCAGAAGCGGTTCACCGTGGTGCCCGGCAGCGCGTCGTAGCCCAGCGCCACGGCGACCCGGCGGGCCATGTTCACGCCCTGCTTGGCCTCCGGCTCGG
>DASVED010000365.1:0-13224 GCA_036380775.1 Actinomycetes bacterium | reverse complement strand
AGGTGTCAGGTCCATGTCGCCCCCTCGGCGCTCTGCCGCGCCCGCTCAACGGGGCGCGCGCAGCCATACCCCCGTCACTCACCGTGCTCCCGGATCAACTGTCTGACAAGGGACCCGGCAATCTCTTTGCCATCACCGTTCGCCCCTAGCGGGCTCAGACGAACTCGATCTTCGCCTTCTTGATCAGGGGGTCGCTGCGTAACGTCCACAGGGCGACCGCCTCGTTGCCCTGCAGGTAGCGGCCGCCGAAGTGCAGGCCGACGACGAGGTGAGTGGTCAGGTCGACCAGGCACGAACCCGAGTTGCCGCCCAGGGTGGAGCAGTCGTGCACCACCCGCGACGCGCTGCGCGACACGGAGCGCAGCGCACCGGGCTGGAGCCGCTTGACGGTGTAGATTCCGCCGAAGATCCGCGCCATCTCCGCGGGGTCGTTGCGCCGGGAGTCCGCGGCCGGGTAGCCGACCGCGTAGACCTTGCTCCCCTTGCGTAGCTTCGGCTCGGCGGCCAGGGGGAGCGTCGGCGGAAGCGTCGTCCCCGACCGCTGGGTCACCCGCAGGGCTGCCAGGTCGTGGCGGTCGTGCACTCCGACGATCCCCGTGACGTCGAACTCTCTCGGTGCGTCGCTGTTGATCTCCTCGGCGAAGTCGATGCGCGAGCGGATGCGGGGGGTGAAGGTCCACGACGAGGACCCGGCGCGGGCGAACGTCTCCGCCACGTGGCGGTTGGTCAGGACAACTCGCGGCGAGGCCAGCCATCCGGTGCCGACCCAGTCCAGCTCGGGATGCCCGGTCAGCTCGATCCGTCCGACGCTGCCGAGGACGGCCTCGATCTCCTGGCGGCTGCTCTCCAGGGCGCCCGACCACGGCTCCGGAGCAGGGAAGAACGACCCGCCCTGCACCAGGATCGCGGGGCGTGCCATCAGCAGGACGATGGCCTCGGCGGCCTCGACCTCGGTCGTGCCGAGGTCGGCGTCCTCACCGTGACGGATCAGCTTGTCGACGGCGGTCCGGCTCGGCTCCACGAACTCCTCGAGCCGAGCACGGCTGGCCGCCTCGATGGCGGGCAGCTCCTCCGGCGGGGCGCCCACGATGGCCCGCGTCCGGTACTCCGCGCGACCCGGCGCCACCTTGCGGACGACCGTCGGAGCGTCGTCCTCGAGCTCCTTCGCGATGGCACCCAGGTCGTCGCCGGAGCGCTGCAAGATCTCCCTGACCAGCTCAGTTCTGTCCATGACAGCTCGTCCCTCCCGCGTGCCGCCGACCGGCACCGCCCCTGGAGCGGGACGCTACTCCCGGTCGCGTGACCTGAACAGGGTGTGATATTTCTGCGCCGCGACCCCTGGACGGCCGTGGTCCGCGGTGCAACTCTCGGGTCACCGAGCGCGAGGGGGAGGCCACGCCATGACGTTCGACCGCACCCGCTACTGCATCCACACCGGGGCTGACGGCCGCCTCCTGACCACGACAACCGCGGACGTCGATGCTCTCTTCGCGCGGCTCCGGGACGCGTCGCGGGTCGTCGTGCACTTCCATGGCGGGCTGGTGAGCACGCGCACGGGGTTCGCGGTGGCCGAGCGGCTCACCCCGACGTACGAAGCGGCCGGCGCGACGCCGGTGTTCTTCGTCTGGAGCAGCGGCATCCACGAGGTCGTCGGCGGCAACCTGTCCGAGATCTTCGGCGAGGACATCTTCCAGCGGCTGCTGAGCCGGGTGACCTCGATCGCGCTGCGCAAGCTCGGCGACGACACGCGCGAAACGGTCGGGAGCGGCGACGACCTGCGCACGGTCGAGGCGGAGCTGGCGAGACGAGACAGCAGGGACGAGCCGTTCGCAGACTTCCGCGCGGATCCCGGTGTCGGGGAGCTGACCGACGAGGAACGTCGGCGGTTCGAGGCCGAGCTGGACCAGGACGGCGAGCTCCGCCGCCAGCTGCAGACGGTCCTCGAGGCGCGGCTGCCGGAGACGACGGAGTCCATCGAAGGCGGGGCCGTCGTGCGCACCCGCGCGTCGGCCCAGTCCCTGATGTCCCCCGAGGTCCTCGCCGAGCTCGACGCCGGTACGTCGACGCAGGAGGGTCTCGTCTCCACGGCGACGCTGGGGAAGAAAGCGGTGCAGGCGCTGGCGGCAGTCGTACGGCGGTTCAGGGCCGACACCGACCACGGGCTCTACTGCACGGTCGTGGAGGAGCTGCTCCGGGCCTTCGACCTCGCCAACGCAGGAGGCACGGTCTGGCACGCCATGAAGAGGGAGACCGAGGACACGTTCGCCGACTCAGCCGAGCCGCGTGGCGGCCGGCTGTTCATGGACGGCCTCGCCGAGCTCGCGGCCGCCCGGCCGGACGTCGAGGTGACCCTGGTCGGCCACAGCACCGGCGCTGTCTTCATCGACAACCTGCTCGTCGACCTCGCCGAGCGGAAGGCGGCGGGCACGGTGCCTGCCGAGTTCCGCATCAAGAACGTCGTCTTCCTCGCCCCGGCGGCGACGTTCGCCCACGTTGCCAAGGCGGTGCAGCGATGGGACGACGTCGCGGACGGCTTCCGGATGTTCACGATGTCCGACGAGGCCGAGATCGCCAACCATCTCGTGCCTCGCGTCTACCCCCGCTCGCTGCTCTACTTCGTCTCCGGCGTCGTGGAGCGCGGCCCGTCCGGCCGATCCGGTTGGGCGCCGATCGTGGGTCAGCGCCGCTACTACGAGAAGACCTGGTTCGACATTGACGACGACATCGCCGCGGTGGGGGCTTTCGTCGACCCGACTGCCCTGCACCGACGCGTCGTCTGGTCGCCCACCGACGACGATGAGCCGGCCGGCTTCCGCAGCACGGCCCGCGACCACGGGACCTTCGACGACGACGCGGAGGTGCGCGCCAGCCTCCAGGAGATCGTCAGAGGCTGACCGATCGGGCTAGTCGGCCGCCGCGACGACCACCCAGATCACCGCCATCAGCACGAACACCGCGGCAAAGGCCAGCAGGACTGACGGCGGCGGCACGATCGACTGGTGTCGTTCAGGCAGGTGCTTCATGGCTCCGCTCTAGACCGGTGGTGCTCGCACGTCAAGCAACCCGGAAACACCGAGGACCCCGTGCCGGTGGGCTCGGGGTCCTCGGGACGCTGGTCGGGGCTGTGCTCAGCGCTCCCGGTCGGAAGCGGTGGCAGGGGTCTCGGCGAGCCGCTCGCTGTCGTCCTGGAAGGACACGGACATTTCGCGCAGCTTGCCCTCGTGGGCGCGCCCGTGGTGTGCGCAGAAGAGGAGCTCGCCGCCGGAGGCCAACGTCACGCGGATGTAGGCCTGGGCCCCGCAACGGTCACAGCGGTCTTCGGCCGTCAGGGCTGGGTGCGAGGCTAGTGCTGAGGTCACGACACCCTCTCTGTGTGTGTGGGCTCTCGGTCGAGTGGTCGTACCGGTGTCAACAGTCAACCATCCGTCTTTCGTTCCCACCGACGACCCGGCCTGGTTCCGCTCTGCGCGTACCCATACTTGTGTTGCCCATCTCACAGCACGGACCAACCCCAGGGGGGTCACAACCCGGTCACGGCGTGTCGGACCACCCGTTCGGGTGATCGTCCACAGGCCTGGACCCCTCCCGGCGCGGTGAGCAGGGCGGTGTCCCGCCCCGCCGGTAGCCTCTGTCCACGTGACCCAGACGCTCCATGCCCGCAGCGACGGCGAGTTCGAGCCCGACGCCTACTCCGCCCGCAACCTGCTCGTGCTGGAGGGTCTCGAGGCGGTGCGGAAGCGCCCCGGGATGTACATCGGGTCCACCGACTCCCGCGGTGTCATGCACTGCGTCTGGGAGATCATCGACAACGCGGTGGACGAGGCCCTGGGAGGGCACTGCACCCGCATCGAGGTGGAGCTGCACGCGGACGGCTCGGTGGAGGTCCGGGACGACGGGCGCGGCATCCCGGTCGACGTGGAGCCGCGCACAGGTCTGGCCGGGGTCGAGGTGGTGATGACCCGCCTGCACGCGGGCGGGAAGTTCGGTGGCGGCTCCTATGCCGCGACCGGCGGGCTGCACGGTGTCGGCGCCTCTGTTGTCAATGCCCTCGCCGCCCGGCTCGACGTGGAGGTCGACCGAGGTGGCAAGACCCACGCGATGAGCTTCCGCCGGGGCGTCCCCGGCCGGTTCGGCAACAGCGATCCCGACTCGCCGTTCGTGGAGGGGTCCGGGTTACGCGTGACCGGCAAGGCGCCGAAGAAGCGCACCGGCACCCGCGTCCGCTACTGGGCGGACCGGCAGATCTTCCTCAAGGACGCCGGAGTCTCGCTCGACGAGCTGCACAACCGGGCCCGGCAGACCGCGTTCCTGGTGCCGGGGCTGACCCTGCTGGTGCGTGACGCGCGCGGCGACGAGACGATCGAGCAGTCGTTCCGCTTCGACGGAGGGATCAGCCAGTTCTGCGAGTTCCTGGCCCCCGACCAGAGCGTCAGCGACGTCCTGCGGCTGCAGGGTGTCGGCCACTTCAAGGAAACGGTCCCGGTCCTCGACGACAAGGGCCACATGACGTCCCAGGAGCTCGAGCGCGAGCTGACGGTGGACGTCGCTCTCCGGTGGGGCACGGGTTACGACACCGTCGTGAAGTCCTTCGTCAACATCATCGCGACGCCGAAGGGCGGCACCCACCTGCAGGGCTTCGAGCGGGCCCTGACCAAGACGCTCAACGAGACCCTCCGCTCGCAGCGGGTCCTGCGTGCCGCGGAGGACGACGTCGTCAAGGACGACGTGCTCGAGGGGATGACGGCGGTGGTGACGGTGCGGCTGGCCGAGCCGCAGTTCGAGGGCCAGACCAAGGAGGTGCTCGGCACCGCCGCCGCGTCGAGGATCGTCGCGTCCGTCGTCGGCAAGGAGCTCAAGGCTGCCCTCACCAACCCGAAGCGGGGCGGCAAGGCGCAGGCCAAGGCGATCCTCGACAAGGTCGCGGCGGCAGCCCGGACCCGGGTGGCCGCGCGGCAGCACAAGGAGCTGCAGCGGCGGAAGAACGCCCTGGAGACCTCGTCGCTGCCGGCCAAGCTGGCCGACTGCCGCAGCGACGACGTGGAGCGCAGCGAGCTGTTCATCGTGGAGGGGGACTCTGCGCTCGGCACCGCCAAGCTGGCCCGCAACTCCGAGCACCAGGCCCTGCTGCCCATCCGCGGCAAGATCCTCAACGTCCAGAAGGCCTCCGCCTCGGACATGCTCCGGAACGCCGAGTGCGCGGCGATCATCCAGGTGATCGGGGCCGGCTCCGGCCGTACGTTCGACATCTCCTCGGCGAGGTACGGCCGGGTGGTGCTGATGGCCGACGCTGACGTCGACGGCGCTCACATCAGGTGCTTGCTGCTGACCCTCTTCTACCGATACATGCGCCCGATGGTTGAGCAGGGGCGGGTCTTCGCCGCCGTACCCCCGCTGCACCGCATCGAGGTCGTCAACGGCGGCAGCAAGCGCAACGATGTGATCTACACCTACTCCGAGGCGCAGATGCGCAAGACGCTCGCCGACCTCCAGCGCAAGGGGAAGCGGTACAAGGAGCCCATCCAGCGCTACAAGGGCCTCGGCGAGATGGATGCCGACCAGCTTGCGGAGACCACGATGGAGCCCCGCCACCGGATGCTCCGCCGGGTCACCATCGGCGACGTCGAGGCGGCCGAGCAGGTCTTCGACCTGCTGATGGGCAACGAGGTCGCACCCCGGCGCGACTTCATCGTGGCCGGCGCGTCCCGCGTCGACCGGGACAGCATCGACGCCTGACGTCGCCCGACGACTCCTGACACAGGGGGTCAGGCCGGGCGCGGGACGCGCCGATGACCAGGTGGTGCTGACCTGGGTCTCCCTCGCTGCCGCGCTGGGCGCGCTGCTGGTGGCTGCCCGCTGGGCCACCGGGCGGGTGGACGGCCTCGGCCGGGTGCGGGCCTTCCCGCTGGTCTCGGTCCTGCTCCTCTCGTCCGTCGCCGTCGGGGCCGCTGTCCCGGTGGTCCGGGCGCAGCGCCTCGAGAGCACCCTGAGCGACGCGGCGAGCGTTCTGGTCGGTGCCGAGGTCACCGTGGACTGCCAGAGCCGCGGCCAGGAGTTCCTCGACGTCGGCGCCGAGCTGGGCTGGGTGCGCTACGACCGAGCCGGCGTGCCCGAGCCCAGGGCCCTCATCAAGCGGGCACCCTGCGCCGCCCTGGCCGGTTACCTGCGATCGGACCGCTCCTCGCCGAGCCGTGACCAGGTGGTGGCGGTGCACGTGCTCAGCCACGAGGCGCAGCACATGGCCGGGCTCACGGCGGAGGCCGAGGCGGAGTGCGGTGCGGTGCAGCGCGACGCCCTGGCGGCCCGGCTGCTGGGTGCCGACCCCGCCCAGGCGCGGGCCCTGGCCGAGGCCTACTGGCGGGAGGTCTACCCCCGGATGCCCGACGAGTACCGGACTCCCGACTGCGCCCCCGGTGGGCGGCTGGACGAGCGCCTGCCGGACGCCCCGTGGGCGTCCGCGTCGGGGTGAACTGTCCGCTATCCGGACCGAGGGCTGAAGGTCCGGGCGCGTCGGGCCGATGACAGAGCATGTTGTTCCTCCTCTCAGTCCTGACGGTGGCGTACTTCGCCGTGGTGCTGTGGGTGCGGCGGACCAGACGGTCCGCTCCGGCGGCCGTCACCGGCCTGGCGGCGGTGGCCGCCCTGCCGGAGGACGACCAGCCGCCCGTGACAGCAGTGGGCTGGCCGCCCAGCGGCACCGGCTTCACGACGTACGTCGACGACGGCTTCGAGGCACTGGACGCCTACCTCTCCGAAGGCGCCGCCTGAGCGACTCGTGCGGGGTCGGTCAGCGCCCGACGGCCGGCCCGCTCACGGCCGCCAACGGCTGGCTGGCCGCCACGCCCGAGCCGTCGCGCCTGCCGGTCGCCTCCGGCAGGTCCACGGCGACCCCGGTGGCGGCTGCCGCGCGAGGCGGCGCCGCGCCCGCCCAGGCCACCGTCAGCACGTCCTCGCCGCGGAGGAACCGGTGGCAGCGGACCCCTCCGGTGCCACGGCCCTTGGCGGGGTACTCGGCGAACGGCGTCACCTTGACCGAGCCGGCGTCGGTGCCGGGCAGGGCGGCCGACGACCCGGACACCGTCACCACCGCGGCCTCCTCACCCGCCGGGACCGCGCCGAAGAACACCGCCCGGGCGTCCCCGGCCAGCCGGACGCCGGCCATCCCACCGGCCGACCGGCCCTGCGGGCGCACGGCCGACGCGCCGAAGTGCAGCAGCTGGGCGTCACTCGTGACGAACACCAGCTCGTCGTCCTCCGAGGCCAGCTCGACCGCGCCGACGACCCGGTCGCCGTCCTTGAGCCCGACGACGTCCCAGCTGTCCTTGTTCTGCGGGTAGTCGGCGACGACCCGCTTGACGACTCCCAGCTCGGTCCCCAGGGCCAGGCTGCCCGCGACCGGCCCGTCGGTGTCGAGGCTGCACAGCGCCAGCACCCGCTCGTCCTTGTCCAGCGACAGGAACTCCGACACCGGGGCACCGCCGGACAGGTGTGGCGCGCTGGCCGTGGCCGGGACCGCAGGGACGTCGAGGACCCCGAGCCGGACCATCCGCCCGGCCGATGTCACGGCCGCGATGTCGCCGCGTGCGGTCGACCGGACCACCGACACGACGACGTCGTGCTTGGCCCGCGCGCCCTCCGTCGGCAACGGGTCGTCGGTCAGGGTGCGGGCGAGCAAGCCGGTGGAGGACAGGAGCACCCAGCACGGGTCGTCGGTCACCTCGAGCGGCACCGCGGACGTCGCGGGTACGCCCGCCGACTCGAGCAGGACGGTCCGCCGGGGGGTGCCGAACCGCTTCGCGACGTCGGCGAGCTCGCCGGACACGGTGTCCCGCAGCAACCTGTCGGACTCGATGATCTCGGTCAGCTCGGCGATGGTGTTGCGCAGCGTCTCCTGCTCCGCCTCGAGCTCGAGGCGGGAGAACTTGGTGAGACGGCGCAGCGGCATGTCCAGGATGTAGTTGGTCTGGACCTCCGTCAGCTCGAAGATGGACATCAGCCGCTCGCGCGCCGCGGCTGCGTCGTCACTCGTGCGGATGACCTGGATGACCTCGTCGATGTCGAGGATGGCGACGAGCAGGCCGTCGACCAGGTGCAGGCGCTCTTGGGCCTTGGTCCGGCGGTGCACGCTGCGCCGCCGCACCACGTCGAGCCGGTGGGCCACGTAGACCTCGAGCAGCTCCTTGAGACCCATCGTGCGCGGCTGGCCGTCGACCAGCGCGACGTTGTTGATGCCGAACGTCTCTTCGAGCGGGGTGAGCCGGTAGAGCTGCTCCAGGATCGCCTCGGGGTTGAAGCCGTTCTTGACCTCGATCACCAGCCGCAGGCCCTGGCTGCGGTCGGTGTAGTCGTCGACGGCCGTGATGCCCTGCAGCTTCTTGCCGCGGACCAGCTCGGCGATCTTCTCTTTCACCCGTTCGGGCCCGACACCCCACGGCAGCTCGGTGACGACGATGCCCTTGCGGCGCGGCGTGACGTTCTCCACCCGGGCGGCGGCACGCGTGCGGAAGGTGCCGCGCCCGGACTCGTAGGCTTCCCGGACGCCGTCCAGCCCGACGATCTTGCCGCCGGTCGGGAGGTCGGGCCCGGGGATGAACCGCATCAGGTCGTCGAGTCCGGCAGCCGGGTGCTTGAGCAGGTGCCGGGCAGCGGACACGACCTCGACCAGGTTGTGCGGTGGCATGTTGGTCGCCATGCCGACGGCGATGCCGGCTGCACCGTTGACCAGCAGGTTGGGGAACGCGGCTGGCAGCACCTCGGGCTCGAGCTCGCGGTCGTCGTAGTTGGGGCGCAGGTCGACGACGCCTTCGTCGATGCCCGCCGTCAGGGTCATCGCGGCAGGCGTCAGCCGGCACTCGGTGTACCGGTAGGCCGCGGGCGGGTCGTCGTTGCCCAGCGTGCCGAAGTTCCCGTGCCCGTCGACGAGCGGCAGCCGCAGCGACCACGGCTGCGCCATCCGGACCAGCGTGTCGTAGATCGCCGTGTCGCCGTGCGGGTGCAGCGACGCCATCACGTCGCCGACGACGCGGGCGCACTTCACGTGCCCGCGGTCCGGCCGCAGCCCCATCTCGGCCATCCGGTACAAGATCCGCCGGTGCACCGGCTTGAGCCCGTCACGGGCGTCGGGGAGGGCGCGGGAGTAGATGACCGAGTAGGCGTACTCCAGGAAGGAGCCCTGCATCTCGTCCGAGACGTCGATGTCGGTGATGTTCTCGGTGAAGTCACCGTCGGGCGGGGGGGAGGAGGTCCGGGATCTGCGTGCCACGGGTGGTGCTCCTGAGGGCAGTCGTCGAGCGTACGGCGGGATGGTGCCGTCCCATCCTGCCTCCCCCCGCCTACCCGGCCCGGGACCGACCCGCGAGTCGGTCGCCGCCGCCCACGCACCCACCCATCCACGCCGGTGATCCAGGTGACGTCACGGCCCCTTGAGGGGCCGCAACGCCACCTGGATCACCCGCCGACGACGACGTTCCACTCCCGGACCGTCCAGCGGGTGACCAGGCCGTTGCGGACGTAGGGGTCGGCCTCGGCGAACGCCTCGACCACCGACCGGTCCTCGGTGGACCAGACCAGCAGGGCCCGGTCGGCCGGGTCGGTGAACGCGCCGGCGAGGGCCAGCTCGCCGCGCTCCCGCGCCGCGCGGGCCATGCCCAGGTGCTCGTCGCGGTACTCGCCGCGGCGATCGAGGTAGTCGTCGACCAGGTCGTACTGCAGTGCCAGATACATGCCGGTCACCCTGCCACGAACACCGTTCGGTGCACGCCGGACCGTCCGGTCAGCCGGGAGGCTGTTCGGGATCCGTGACGTCGGCCACAGTCGCCGCGAGGGCAACCAGCGCCGCGTCGGCGTCGACGGCGACCGCGACGCCATGGGCGCCCGCGCCGAGGGTGATCTCGCCGCCGCGCAGCCGCTCGTCGGCGACCACCGGCCAGGCGGTGGTCGAGCCGAAGGGTGTGATCGTCCCGCGCTCGTAGCCCGTGGCCTCCAGAGCCGCCGCGGCGTCCGGCATCGACATCCGGCTGACGCCGAGCAGGTCGCGCAGCTTGGGCCAGGAGATCGTCCGGTCGCCGGGCACCAGGACGAACAGGAAGTCGCCCTCGCCCCGCCGCACCACGAGAGTCTTCACGACAGCCGCCGGCTCGACGCCCCGGGCGGCCGCGGCCTCGGTGAGGCTGCGTACCGGGCCGTGGCGGATCAGGCGGTACGCGAGACCGGTGCCGTCGAGCGCCGCCAGGGCGCGCTGCTCGCCGGTCACGGCCGGGCTCCGACCTTGGCCACCGCGCGGGCTGCCAGCCGGTTGCCGGCCGCCAGCGCGGTCTCGGGCTCCGGGTGGAGCAGCCACGACGCCAGGAAGCCGGCGGCGAAGGCGTCACCGGCGCCGGTCGTGTCGACGACGTCGACCCGCTCAGCCGGTGCGCGCGCGCCGATGAAGCCCTGCTGCCACAGCGCACCGTCGCGGCCGAGCTTCACGACGACCTCGCGGTAGGTGTCGCCGAGCTTCTCGGCCGCCTGGTGGGGGTCGGGTGTGCCGGACAGCAGGGCTGCCTCGTCGCGGTTGGCGAGCAGCAGGTCGATACCGCGAGTCCAGCCGAGGAACTCGGCGACGCCGACCTGCTCGAGCAACGCCGCCGACGACGGGTCGACCGAGACCGTCATGTCCGCGGCAGCGGCGAGGGACAGCGCGGCGAGCCCGGCCTCCCGCGATCCCTCGTTGAGCAGCGTGTAGCCGGAGAGGTGCAGGTGGGCTCCCGGTCGGAACACCCGGTGCGGCAGGTCGTCGGGGGAGAGGCCGGAGTTGGCTCCGGCGTCGGGGAGCATCGAGCGCTCGCCGCCGGGCTCGATCAGGACGACGCAGATGCCGGTCGTGCGCTCCGGGTCCTTGCTCACCCACGCCGTGACTCCACGGTCGGCCAGGGCGGCGGCCGACTCGCGGCCGAGGGCGTCGTCGCCGACCTTGCCGACGTACGACGTGCGGACGTCCTGGGCAGCGAGCCAGGACGCGACGTTCGCCGCCGACCCGCCACCGGACGTGGTGATGGTCGAGCGGGTGTCGCTGCCGCGCGCCAGCGGGCCGCTCATCGCGGCCAGGACGTCCACCATCAGGTCGCCGACCACGACGACGTCGAGCATCTCGGTGCCCCGGGGGACGGTCATGCGGCGGCGGCGATGCGGGCGGCGAGGTCGGCGTTGCGCAGCACGATGCGGATGTTGGCCTCCAGCGTCACGCCGCGGCTCTCGCGGTGGAAGTACTCGAGCAGGAAGGGCGTCACGTCCTTGCCGCGGACCCGGGCGGCGTCGGCTGCGCGCAGCCCGTCGCGGAGCAGCCGGTCGTGCAGGTCGGGGTCGACCTGCAGGTCGGGAGGGAGGGGATTGGCGACGACCAGGCCGCGGTCGTCGGTGCCGAGGTCGCGGCGCGCTCTGAGCACAGCGGCGACCTCCTCGGGAGTGTCCACCCGCCAGTCCACGCTGTGGCCGGAGTCGGTGAGGTAGAAGCCGGGGAAGGCGTTGGTGCCGAAGCCGAGTACGGGAACGCCGAGGGTCTCGAGCCGCTCCAACGTCGCGGCGACGTCGAGGATCGACTTGACCCCGGCGCAGACGACGGTCACCGGTGTGGTGGCGAGCGACTGCATGTCGGCCGACTCGTCCCAGGTGCGCCGGGCCTCCCGGTGGACGCCGCCCAGCCCGCCGGTGGCGAAGACCGTGATGCCTGCCCGCGCGGCGAGGTGTGACGTCGCTGCGACGGTCGTGGCGCCGCTGCCCTTCCGAGCCACGAGCGTCGCCAAGTCTCGTGTGCTGACCTTCACGACGTCGTCACGGGTCGCGATGGTGGTGAGGGCATCCTCGTCGAGCCCGATGCGGGGACGGCCGTCGACGACGGCGATGGTGGCGGGGACGGCTCCTGCCGAGCGTACGGCCTGCTCGATCTCGCGGGCGATGCGCAGGTTGTCCGGTCGCGGCAGGCCGTGACTCACGATGGTCGACTCGAGGGCAACGACCGGCTGGCCGGCCGCGAGGGCGTCGGCCACCTCGGGCAGGACGGTCAGCACGGAGCGAACGCTACCGGCCCTACCGGGGCGGAAAGGGTTCGACACTGGCGGTACGGGTGGCAAGGATCGCGGCATGCCCGACTCGACGCGCACCGACCTGCCCGCGGACCTCTCCGAGCGCAGCCTTCTGCTGACGATGCTCGACTACACGCGCAAGACCGCCGTCATGAAGTGCGAAGGGCTCTCCGACGAGGACGGCCGCCGGTCGCTGCTGCCGGGATCGCCGCTGATGACGGCGTCGGGGATCATCAGCCATTTGCGCTGGGTCGAGTGGTCGTGGATCCATGTCCGGCTGCTGGGGGCGGACGACCCCGGTCCCTGGACCGACGACGAGAACGACCCGGACCGGGAGATGCACTTCCGCCTCGACTGGCCGCTGGCCGACGTGGTCGCCGACTACCAGGATCTGGCGCGCTCGCACGACGAGCTGTTCGCGTCGCTCGAGCTGGACAAGGTCGCTGCGCAGCGGACGCGAGGCGGCCAGGAGATCACGTTCCGCTGGATCGTCCACCACCTGATCGAGGAGAACGCGCGGCACAACGGCCACCTGGACATCATCCGCGAGATGCTCGACGGGACGACGGGCGACTGAGCCGCGGTGTCATGGGGGAACCTCGGTCATTGGAGGATCTCGCGCACCGCCTCGGGCTCGCCCACCGTCGTCGCCGACGTGCCACGTCGCACGAACTCCTTGGCGGGCGGCCAGATCGCGAGGTGCTGGTCGCCCGTTGCGGTGTCATAGCGGACGTACGTCACCTGCTCGATGTCCATCGTGAAGAGGTGGAACCGGCCGACCTCCGGCGACCACGGCAGCACTGCCGACACCGCCTCGGCATAACGGCGATGCGTGGCCTCGTCGTCCTTCGCTCGGGCGGTGCCGCGCAGCTTGACCTCACCTTCCTCGCCGTCGGGACCGGTGACGATGCTGTGGACAAGCAGGCGCGGGTCGCGGCCGAGGTCTGCTGCCTTGCGCGATCCGAGCATCATCGACAGCCAGAGGTCGCCGTCGAGGACGAACGGCTCGACCGGGCTCAGTCTCGGTGTCCCGTCCTTGCGGATCGTGACGACGAGCAGGACGCCTGGACCGATGAGCCGGTCCTGCGCGATCCCGCCCAGGCGGGGTTGTTGGTCCTGCAGGTCATGCCATCGCATGCGGCCTGCCTACGCCAGGGGTCCGACAGCG
>DASVED010000364.1:0-7109 GCA_036380775.1 Actinomycetes bacterium | reverse complement strand
GATCAGCGTCGGGTCGGCCTTCAGGCCGTGGTGGTCGGGAAGGTCAAAGGCACTGATCGACAACAACTCTCGCACTTTCACGACCCCCATGTGACGGGCAGGTTCTGGCCTCGGTCGGCGATTCTGCGGCACGACCCGGGTCTTGCCGCAAGCCCCCGGGCGCGCTATACATTGAGAGTGGAAAGGAGCAGGACTCCTTTCCATTTTTTCGTCCGCTTCACGGCGGACAACCTCCTCGCGACTCTCCTTGCGCCCGGTACCTCAACCGCGGAAGGGCTCGCCGCTCTCGACGGCGACGTGCACGTGGTCGAGATGGCGCAGGACCGCGTTCGTCCGGCTCCCGCTGGGGTGGACGTAGTCGCGCCAGCCGAGTGACGCAGCCCACGAGGTCCAGATGTGGTCGGCGTAGATGATGGACAGCACGTTGTACTCCTGCGCGTGCGCGACCAGCCACTGGGCGAAGACGCGCCCGCGCCGGCGTTGCTCGTCGTCGCCCAGAGGCCGGAAGAACACATCGATGGCCCGGCCGTCGTAGTGCGACGAGCTGTCGACGTGACCGCTGCTCACCCCGCCGCGGGCAAAGCCACCGGCGACCAAGGGCCCGAAGTCGTCGGTCCATCCCTTCCGCAGCCGCTGGGCCCTCGGCGTCAAGCCGTTGGGTCCGGCCTTCTCCGGCTCGATGCCCAGCCTTGCGTGCGAGCAGGTGAGGCGGACAGGACGCAGGCCGAGCAGGCTGCGGGTGACGCTGGTCACCTGCCCGGGCGTCGCATCCTCGAGGGTGCGCTCCACCGTGCCGCGCATCCGGTCGACGTCGCGCTGACGGTTGGGTGTCGCGGCGGCCAGGGCGGTGAGGTCCATGGCCTCCTCCGCGTGCAGCGACACGTTGCCTGCGTCGGACGGCACGTAGCACTCGCGGATGAGCACCGGCAGGGTGGCGGTCGGCGCTGTCGTGGTGGAGGTCGCGGCGTCGGCCTCCTCGGGTGCGGCGGACGGGGAGGATCCGGCCGCGACCGCCGCCGCGACCAGCGCTGCTCCCGCGACTGCGACCACCGTGACCTGCCAGCCCCGCCGCACGCCCCGAGCCTCACCCACCGGGGCGCATTCCGCCAGGCCCGTGGCCCGATCGTTGCCCGGCCGCCTCAGCCGCCCTCGTGGACATCGACGTGCACATGGTCCTCGTGCAGCAGGACCGGGTTGTCCGTCTCACCGCCCGGGTAGCGATACTCGCGCCAGCCCTGCAGGGAGCTCCGCGCGGTCCAGATCCTCCTGTCGAAGATGACCGTCGCGACGTCGAGCCGCGCAGCGTGCGCGACCGACCACATCGCCTGCTGCCAGCCCAGCCGCTGGTTCTCCTCGGTGACCGGGCGGAAGAACACGTCGATGGCCCGGCCCTCGTAGTGCGCGGACCCTTCGATGTGCCCGCTGGTCACCCCTTTCGGCTCGAAACCGCCCAGGACCTGCTTGCCGAACACCTCTCGCATCGCCTGCCGCAGGGTGTCGCCGCGCGGAGTGAGTCCCAGCTCGGCCGGGTCCTCGCGCTCGTTGTCCGCGGTCTCCACCAGGGGAACGGTGCAGGTCAGAGCCGACCCGTCGTGCCCCAGAACGGCCTCGGCGATCCGCAGCGCGTCCTGCCCGGGGGTCGCGACGTCGGGCAGGTTCCGGTAGACCTCGCGTGCTGCCTCGGTGCCGACGGCGGTGTCCCGCTCGCGGCGCAGCGCAGTGGCCACCGCCGCAGCCACGCCGTTGGCGGTCGCACCGATCCGCGTCCCCACGCCGGCCACCGTCGTGGCCGTCATCGCCTGCTCGGTCGACCAGTCGTACGTCGTCTCGCCAGCGATGAGCGTGCACGCCGGGCCGTCCGTCAGCCCCAACGCCGTCCCCACGGGCGTCGTGACCACGGCGTACGTCGCCGAGGCACCCACCAGGGCAACCATCGTGAGGGTGACCACCAGCCGGCCACGGCGAGTCAGTCGCATCGCTGGTTCCCCACGGTCGAGCACCGGTCAGTCGTTGGCGTGCAGGGCCTCGTTGAGGGCCCCCCAGGAACCCTCGCGCGCGGTGACCTCGATCGCGCCGGTGACGCTGTTGCGCCAGAACAGCAGCCGGTCGCGCCCGGAGAGGTCACGCGCCTTCACCACCCTGCCGTCCAGCTCGCCGCCACCGCGGACGACCACCTTCGTTCCGGCGGTGACGTAGCAGCCGGCCTCGACCACGCAGTCGTCGCCGAGCGAGATCCCGATGCCGGAGTTCGCCCCGAGCAGGCAGCGCTCGCCGATCGAGATGACCGTGGTGCCGCCTCCGGACAGCGTCCCCATGATCGACGCACCGCCGCCCACGTCCGACCCGTCGCCGACGACGACACCGGCGCTGATCCGCCCCTCGACCATGGAGGCGCCCAGGGTGCCGGCGTTGTAGTTCACGAAGCCCTCGTGCATCACGGTCGTCCCGGGCGCCAGGTGGGCGCCGAGCCGGACCCGGTCGGCATCGGCGATGCGGACCCCGGCAGGCAGCACGTAGTCGACCATGCGCGGGAACTTGTCGACGCCGAGCACCGTGACTGGACCGCGGTGCATCAGGCGCAGCCGGGTGGCCTCGAACCCGCTGACGGCGCACGGGCCGTGGTTGGTCCACACGACGTTGGTGAGCTTGCCGAAGACCCCGGTGAGCTCCAGGTTGTGCGGGCGCACCAGCCGGTGCGAGAGCAGGTGCAGCCGCAGCCAGACGTCGGCGGTGTCCCGCGGCTCGGCGTCCAGGTCGATCTCGACCCGCACGACCTGACGGGTGGTGCCTCGGTCGTCGTCGTCGCCGACCAGCCGGTCGAGCGCGGCGAAGTCGCTGTCGTCGGGCGGGGGGCCGAGAGCGGGTTCCGGGAACCACACGTCCAGGACGTCGCCGGTGGCACGGTGCACGCTCGCCAGACCGGTGCCGTGCGCGGCGCGGGGCTCGCTGGTGCTCATGCGGCCAGCCTGCCAGAGCCGGGTAGCGTTTCCGGTCATGCCCCTCGCGCGCTGGAAGGACCTCTGCCTCGACTCCAGCGACATGTCGGTCACGGCGGAGTTCTGGGCAGCCGCCCTCGACCTGCGGTTCGAACCGAGGTCCGAGGCGGTGACGCTGCTCCGCGGCGACCGGCCGGAGCAGTCGACCTGGGTCAACCTGGTTCCCGAGCCGAAGACCGTCAAGAACCGGGTGCACCCCGACCTGCGCCATGACCTCGAGCGGCTGCTGGCCATCGGTGCCACCGTCCTGCGGGCGCCGGACGACGACATCTCCTGGCACGTGCTGGCCGACCCGGAAGGCAACGAGTTCTGCTGCTTCGCCCGCCGACCCGACCAGCCCGATGCGGACGTCGTCTACGAGCTCGTCGTCGACTCGGCTGACCCGACGGCCCAGGCCGGCTGGTGGACCGACGTGCTCGGCGGCACGGTCGGCGCCGGCGGGGACGTCCCCTGGCGCTGGGTCGAGGGCGCCGACGGCGTGCCGTTCCTCTACCTCGTCTTCACGCCGGTGCCCGAGCCCAAGAGCGTGAAGAACCGCTGGCACTGGGACCTCGTGTGCGACGACGTCGACGCTCTCGTCGCGAAGGGAGCCACCGTGCTGCGGCGGCCGGACGACGACATCGACTGGCATGTGCTGGCCGACCCGGAAGGCAACGAGTTCTGCGCCTTCCCCTCGGACTAGGGTCCGGTGGCATGACCCGCCTGGACCTGTCGCTGGACGCAGCCGCTCTCACCGTGGCGCTGTGCGACATCGAGTCGGTCAGCGGCAACGAGCGGCGACTGGCCGAGGCGATCGAGCTCGTGCTGCGCGAGGTGCCGCACCTCACCGTCGATCGCGACGGCGACGCCGTGGTGGCCCGCACGGACCTCGGCCGCGCCGAGCGCGTCGTCGTCGCCGGCCACCTGGACACCGTCCCCCTCGGTGGCAACCTGCCGTGCCGGGTGGAGGCCGGCCGTATCCACGGTTGCGGCACGACGGACATGAAGAGCGGCGTCGCCGTGCAGCTCCGGCTCGCCGCCCACCTGGTGGCGCCCAACCGCGACGTCACCTATGTCTTCTACGACCACGAGGAGGTCGAGGCCGAGAAGAACGGCCTCGGCCGCATCACCCGGAATCACCCCGACTGGCTGGCCGGTGACTTCGCCGTCCTCATGGAGCCGACGAACGCCAGGGTCGAGGGTGGCTGCCAGGGCTCGCTGCGCGCCGACGTCGTCCTGCACGGCCACCGGGCGCACTCCGCTCGCGCCTGGAAGGGCAGCAACGCGGTGCACGCTGCCGGCGAGGTGCTGCAGCGGCTCGCTGCCTACCAGCCGGAGTCCGTGGAGATCGACGGTCTGGTCTACCGCGAGGGCCTCAACGCTGTCGGCATCTCGGGCGGTGTCGCCGGCAACGTCATCCCCGACGAGTGCCGGGTCGACGTCAACTACCGGTTCGCCCCGACGAAGACCGAGGTGGAGGCCGCCGACGTCGTACGCGAGGTCCTCACCGGTTTCGACGTCACCGTGTCCGACTCGGCGCCCGGAGCCTTGCCGGGTCTTTCGCACCCGGCGGCCGCCGCGTTCGTCGCGATGGTCGGCGGGGAGCCGCTGCCCAAGTTCGGCTGGACCGACGTGGCGCGGTTCTCGGCGATCGGGGTGCCCGCCGTGAACTACGGCCCCGGCGACCCCAACGTCGCGCACCAGCGCGAGGAGTACTGCGACATCGCTCCGATCCTCGAGTGCGAGGAGAAGATGCGCGCCTGGCTGAGCAGCTGACGGTCAGGGACTCGCCAACTGGTCGAGGAACAGGCGGTCCAGCACGCCATCAGAGCTGTCGAGCACGACAATCTCCGTGTCGCCGAAGGTCGACTGCTGGGGCACGCTGGCCACGAGCACCTGCCAAGGCGTCCCACTGACGGGGTACAGAGCTGTCTGCAATCCCGGAGGGGGCTGACGAACCTCGTAGAACTCGGCCTCAGGTGCGATGACGGCGACGACGAGATGGGCGTCGAGGGGTGTCGACGCGGCCAGCGGACTCGGGCCCAGGCCGAGACAGGTCGATCCGGCAGTGTCCGACTCGGCGAGGGTCACCTTGACCGAGCCGCTCCACAGAACGACGGAGACGTCGTCGCCCGTGCCGCCACGGCGTGGCTGGCGCCAGGTCGCCGTGGCGGCCCCGGTGCAGGTCTTTCCGCCGCGGGGCAGCCAGCCGTCGCCGAAGCGGTCAACCAGGTCCACGGACTGCAGGGACTTTCCGCTGGCGTCCGAGTAGGCGACCAGCCGCTGCGGCCGCGGGCCGTCCGCCGGCACGGTGAGGGCGAACAGCTTTGTGTCCTCCCAGCCTCCCGGCTTCAGGTCGGCCAAGGTCATGTCGCCGTTGTCCATCCAGATCTGCACCGTCATGACCCGCGAGTCCACGCCGGCCAGGATGCCGCGGGTGTCGCTCCCACCGGAGCTGCTGGAGAGCCAGTCGAAGGCCACTGCCGGGTCGTCCGCATCCGGCTCGCGAATCGTGCAGCTGCCGAAGCCGCTGGATGCCGCCTCGACGTGGTCGCAGAGGTTCGGGCCCTTGCCGGTCATGTCCGAGAGGGCGGCTTCGTGCACCGTGGGGACTCCGTCGACCTCCAGCGTCTCGACCTGCACGGGCGGCCCGAGCAGGAAACGTTCCGTGAACGGGTCGTCGCCCCCGCCGCTCGCGGGCGGGCCGCCGTCCGCACCGTTGGTGGCGACCACGATCAGCCCGCCGACGAGCAGCACGACGATGACGGCTGCAGCCGTGGTCAGCACCCGGGCGACGCGTCGGCGCTGCGACGCGGCCAGCCTGCGCCGGTTCTCCTGCCAGGCATCGGGGGAGGTGCGGACGGCGTCGGCTTCCTGGCGCAGCTCGGTGCGCAGCCGGTCCTCGAGGTGGTTCATCGCGTGCCCTCCATCAGCGCGGCCAGCGCGTCAAGACCGCGCGACACGTGCGCCTTGACGGTTCCGCGGCTCACCCCCATCGACTCGGCCATCTCGGCCTCGGTCAGGTCCAGCCAGAAGCGCAGGACGAGTGCCTCCTGGTGCCGGGGCGAGAGCCGGCGCATCGCGGCGACCAGCTCACGGTCGCCCTCCCGACGTACGACGGCGATCTCGGCGGACGCGACGTCCGCGGGTGCGGGCTGGCGGTAACGGCGGACGACGGCCAGGTGCCTGACCCGGGACCGGGTGAGGTTGACGACCGTCGTCCGCAGGTAGCCGACAGCTGCGTTCGCGTCGCGCAGCCGGCCGGTTCGCCGGTGCAGCCGGACGAACGCCTCCTGCGCGACGTCCTCCGGGTCGTCTGCTCCGAGCATGGCCGCCAGCCGGGTCATGGCGGCGAAGTGGCCGTGGAACAGCTGTTCGTAGCGGAGCCCGACGTCTACCGTCCCGTCGTCGACCGCCCCGCCGCCGTCCATCGGTGACCCATCCTGGCCGAGCACGGCCATCGCGTCGCGCACACCCACAAGACGCGCCTGCCGCCGAAAGGTTGAGCCCTCACTCGCCCTCCCGAACCGGGGCTTGGGGGGTCGCGCCCGGGGGGCGGGCCAGGCGGTCGGGCGTCCGGGTCAGGCGGGGGCCGGCACCGAGATGCCGATGCCGCCGAGGGTGTCGGCGCCGAAGCGCTCGATCTCGCCGGGCAGGTCGAGCGGGGCGAGCTTGTCCCGCTGGCCGAGGATCTCGGGCGTGAGCAGGTCCTTGGGGATGAGCCACATCACCTCGAACTCGATGCCGTCCGGGTCCTTGCCGTAGAGCGCCTTGGTGGTCGCGTGGTCGGTGGCGCCGGCCAGTGCGCCGCGCTCGCTGAGCTTCTGCGCGACCTCGGCGAGGTCGGCGAGGGTCTCGACCTCCCAGGCGAGGTGGTAGAGGCCCACCGTCGAGCGTCCGGCACCCGACGGTCCGGCCTCGGCGCCGATCTCGAACAGCCCCAGGTCGTGGTCGTTGGTCGAGGCCGGCGCGCGCAGGAAGGCTGCTCCGCGCAGGCTCGCCATCCCGTCGATGGGAGCGAAGCCGAGGACCTCGCGGTAGAACTCGACGCTGCGCTCGACGTCACGGACGAAGAGGACGGCGTGGTTGAGACGGCGGACGGGCATGGTGGGCTCCTAGTGGTTGAACTCTCAA
>DASVED010000363.1:0-3596 GCA_036380775.1 Actinomycetes bacterium | reverse complement strand
GGTCCGCACCGGAGTCGACTTCCTCGTCCACGACGTCGATCCCGACCTGCATGGCGGCGGCGGTCTCCTCCGCGGTCATCGCGTCCTCGCGGTCGACGCGGCCGGTCCCGCGCCGGACGGCGTGCATCGTCACGGCGGCGGGCAGGTCGGCGAGCTCGTCGTCGACGGAGAGCGCCAGGGGGCGTACGTCGGTACCGACCGAGCGGGCGACTACCGCCGGCGCCGACCTGCCGGCGACCGTCTCGCGCAGCAGTCTCGCGGTCGAGCCCGCCGGACGGTGCGAGACCTGCGACTCCGCCACCCCGTGGTCGCCGGCGACGAGCAGCATCCGCACCCGCTCCAGCGGTCGTGCTGGCGCTTCACCCTGGACCCCCGCCAGCCAGACGCCAAGGTCGTCCAGGCGGCCCAGTGATCGCGGGTGCGCCGCGCGGTGCTCTCGCGCGGCGGTCCGGGCTGCCTCGTCCGCCCGGGTGATCGCGGCGAGCACCGCGGCAAGCGGCGGCTCCGCCCGCTCGGCGGCCATCAGCCGGCCGTGCCGTCCGGGCGGCGCGGCGCGGCGGCAGCGAACTCCCCGACCGCGCCGAACTCCGCCTTGCGGGCCGCCCGGCGCAGCGCGAGCAGCACCGGGCGGGCCGTCACGGCGACCAGGACAGCAGTCGTCACGGCACGCGGGATGTCGAAGCCCATCGAGGTGGCCAGCGTGAACGCCAGGAAGCGGCCCAGGTTGTCGCCGAGCGGGTCGCCGGCGACGTACGACAGGCCGCTCTCCAGCCCGGTCGCGAACGGCCACAGCTGAAGGTTCATCAGCAGCCCGTAGAGCAGCCCGGCGACCGCGCCGTAAGCGGCGAGCAGCACCACCTCCGCGCGGCCGCGGGCCGGCGGGAGGCAGCCGGCCAGGAAGCCGACCCAGCCGGCCGCGAGCATCTGGAACGGCAGCCACGGCCCGACCCCGGCCGTCAGCAGCGCGCTGGCGAACAGCGTCACCGATCCGAGCACCAGCCCGAAGCCCGGGCCCAGCGCCCGCCCGGCCAGCACCAGCAGGAAGAACACCGGCTCGAAGCCCGCTGCCCCGCCACCGAGCGGCCTCAGGGCGGCGCCGACCGCGGCCAGCACACCCAGCACGGCGACCGACTTCACGTCCAGGCCGCCGTCGGCGACCTCGGCGAGCACCACCGCGAGCAGCAGCGGCAGCAGCGCGACGAACAGCCAGGGGGCTGTCGCGCTGCCGTCCAGGCCGGAGCCCGGCTCGACGAGCAGCGGCCAGCAGAAGGCGACCAGGCCGACCGCGCTGACGACCACCAGCGCGAGGCCGGAACGCGGCCGGAGCCGCACGGCGCGGGTCCGCCGGACGGCGATGGGTGCGACGGCAGTCATCGCGAGCTCACCCGGCCCGCAGGGCGTGGGCGACCTCGGCCACGGTCAGCCAGGTCTGCGGCGCGAGCACCTTGGCGACCTGTGGGGCGAAGGCCGGCGACGACACCACGACCTCGCGGGACGGCCCGTCGCTGACCACCTCGCCCTCGGCCAGGACGACGGTGCGGTCGGTGACAGCCGCCGCCAGCTCGACGTCGTGGGTGGCGAGCAAGACCGCGTGCCCTGCGGCGGCGAGCCCCTGCAGCAGGTGGACCAGCCGCTCCTTGCCCGGGTAGTCCAAGCCGCGGGTCGGCTCGTCGAGCAGCACCACTGGCGGGCGGCCGGCCAGGACGACGGCCAGCGCCAGCGCCAGCCGCTGCCCCTCCGACAGGTCGCGGGGATGGGTCCGCGGGTCGACCCCCGGCACCAGGTCGGCAAAGATCGCCAGCGCGGTGCCGGCCGGCACCGCCGCGTCCCGGTCCGCCGCCCGGCACTCGTCGGCGACCGTGTCGGCGTAGAGCAGGTCGCCCGGCTCCTGCGGCACCATGCCGACCTGCCGGACCAGGTCGCCCGACGCGAGGCCGTGCGGGTCCGCACCGCCACCCGACCCGGCGCCCGCTCCGACCCGCACGGTCCCGCCGTCTGCGCGGCGCAGGCCTACTAGCGCGGCCAGCAGGGTGGACTTGCCGGCGCCGTTGCGCCCCATCAGCGCGACCACCTCGCCGGCGTGCAGCGCGAGGTCGACGCCCCGCAGAGCCGGGCGTCCGGGCGACGACTCGTAACGGACCACCAGGTCGTGCGTCCGCGCGACCACGTCGTCGGTGGCGGGGGAGTCGGGCGGCGCCGGCAGTACGCTCGACAGCCGCGCCGTCAGGTCACCCGCCCGGCGCCGTGCGTCGCGTACCGACAGAGGGAGCGGGGACCACCCGGCGAGCCGCCCCAGCTCCACGACCGGCGGGGCCACTGGGGCGCTGACCATCATGTCGGCCGGCCGGCCGGTGACGACGGGTGCGCCGCCCCCGGGCACGAGCACGACCCGGTCGGCGTACTGCACCACCCGCTCCAGCCGGTGCTCGGCCATCAGCACCGTCATGCCCAGGTCGTGCACCAGCCGCTGCAGCAGGGCGAGCACGTCCTCGGCGGCCGACGGGTCGAGAGCCGACGTGGGCTCGTCGAGCACCAGCACCCGGGGGTGCGGGGTCAGCACCGAGCCGATGGCGACGCGCTGCCGCTGGCCGGCCGAGAGGGTGATCAGGGGCCGGTCCCGCTGGGCCGCCATGCCGAGCACGTCGAGCGTCTCCTCGACCCGTCGGCGCATGACGTCGGGTGCGACACCGATCGACTCCATGCCGTAGGCGAGCTCCTCCTCGACCGTGTCGGTGACGAAGCCGGCGAGCGGGTCCTGGCCGACGTACCCGACGAGGTCGGCGAGGTCGCGCGGCCGGTGGTCGCGGGTGTCCCGGCCGTCGACGGTGACCCGGCCGGTGAGCAGACCCCCGGTGAAGTGCGGGACCAGCCCGTTGACGCAGCGCAGCAGCGTCGACTTGCCCGACCCGGTGCGGCCCACGACCAGCGCCAGCTCGCCCTCCGGCACCTCGAGGTCGACGCCCGAGAGCACGGCCCGGTCGCTGCCGGGGTAGCGCACCGACACGTGCTCGAAGCGGATCACGCCGGCACCTCGACCCGCGCGTGCCGGTCGGTCCCGGGCTCGGGTGCACCCCGCGGCTCGGGGGGCGGGGCGATCCACGCCGGGAGCCGCGCGACGAGCAGGCCCAGCACCGGGACCACCGGGAGGGTCGGGACGACCAGCGGCGAGGTGGAGGGCGCCAGCGCCTCCGGCCACAGCGCGCCGGCCACCAGCGCCGTCGCGGCGGCGACCAGGCCGGCGCCGCCGACCAGCCACTCCTGGGCCCCCCAGTGGTCGGGCCGGTAGCGGCTGCGGGTCGCGCGCCGCCCGCCGAGCCAGAGACCGACCGTCGCGAGGGCGGCGCCGGCGGCCAGCAGCGGGAGGCCCATCGCGACGGGCGAGCCGGCGTCGAGCAGCCCGTAGAGCCCGGCGCAGACGCCGAGCAGCCCCGCCAGGGTCACGCCGCCGGACGCCTTCCGGCCACCCGCCGCGGTGCGGCCGAAGCCTCGGGAGTCCATCGCGGCGGCCAGCTCGATCGAGCGTTCCAGGGCGCCCTCGAGCACTGGCATCGCGACGCCGCGGAGGCCGCGCAAGCCGGTATGCGGCCGCCCGCGCA
>DASVED010000362.1:0-7760 GCA_036380775.1 Actinomycetes bacterium | reverse complement strand
CGACGGGCAGCACGCCGGTGAGCCGGCGGCCCAGTGCGTTCGCGTCTCCGTCGTACGCCGGTGAGGGAATGTCGACATGCGCCATCTGGCCGCGGGCGTGGACCCCCGCGTCGGTCCGACCGGCGCAGGTGACCCGGACCCGGTCGAGACGCAGGACCGTCGAGAGGGCCTCCTCCACCACCTGCTGGACCGTCCGCCTCCCCGGCTGACGGGCCCAGCCGGCGAGGTCGGTCCCGTCGTAGGCCAGGCCGAGGCGCAGACGGACGAGCCCGCCGCCCCCGGTCGTGGGGTCGGCGGGCTCGTGACTCCGCGTGGACGGGTCGGTCAGGACTCGTCCTTCTTGGCGTCCTCGGCCGCGTCCTCGGCGATCTCGGCGAAGGCCTCGGCCTCGCCGGCGGCCGCCTCCACCTTCTCGTCGTCGGACGCCTCGGCCGCAGCGGCCGCCTGGTCGGCGGCAGCGCGCGCCTCGGCCGCCGCCTCCTCGGCACCTTCGACGTCGCCCTCGGCCGCGTCGTCCGCGGCCTCCTGCGCAGCCGCCTCTGCGGCCTCGGCCGCCGCGGTTGCCTTGTCGGCGTCCCGGGACGCCGACTTCTTGGCCGTGGACTTCTTGGCGGTGGACTTCTTGGCGGTGCGGGTGGTCGCCGCCTCCGCCTCACGGACCGTCTCGGCCTTGGCCGTCAGCGCCTCGACGAGCTCGATGACCGCCATCGGGGCGTTGTCGCCCTTGCGCGGGCCGACCTTGGTGATCCGCGTGTACCCGCCGTGCCGGTTCTCGTAGCGCGGGCCGATCTCGGCGAACAGCTCGTGGACGACCCCCTTGTCGCGCACGACCGTCATCACCCTGCGACGGGCGTGCAGGTCGCCTCGCTTGGCGAACGTGATGAGTCGCTCGGCGAGCGGCCGCAGCCGCTTGGCCTTGGCCTCGGTCGTGGTGATCTTGCCGTGCTCGAAGAGCGCCGTCGCGAGGTTGGCCAGCATCAGCCGCTCGTGGGCCGGGCCACCGCCGAGACGCGAACCCTTGGTGGGCGTGGGCATGGTGCTTCTTCTCCAGTCTGCGAAGTCGGAGCGGTCGCTGTCCGGTCAGGAGACCGTCAGTACTGCTCGTCCTCGACGTAGGCCGTGTCGTCGTCGGCGCCATAGTTGTCCACGGCGGTGCTCGGGTCGAACCCGGGCGGGCTGTCCTTGAGCGCCAGGCCCATCGAGTGCAGCTTGGCCTTGACCTCGTCGATCGACTTCGCACCGAAGTTGCGGATGTCGAGCAGGTCCGCCTCACTGCGCGACACGAGCTCGCCCACCGTGTGGATCCCCTCGCGCTTGAGGCAGTTGTAGGACCGGACCGTCAGCTCGAGGTCCTCGACCGGCAGCGCGAGGTCGGCCGCCAGCGCGGCGTCCGTCGGGGAGGGGCCCATGTCGATGCCCTCGGCCTCGACGTTGAGCTCGCGGGCCAGCCCGAACAGCTCGACCAGCGTCTTGCCGGCCGATGCCATCGCGTCACGCGGCTGCATCGAGCGCTTGGTCTCGACGTCGACGATGAGCTTGTCGAAGTCGGTGCGCTGCTCGACGCGCGTGGCCTCCACCTTGTAGGTCACCTTGAGCACCGGGGAGTAGATGGAGTCGACCGGGATCCGGCCGATCTCCTGGCCCTGCTGCTTGTTCTGCACGGCCGAGACGTAGCCGCGACCGCGCTCGACGGTCAGCTCCATCTCGAGCTTGCCCTTGCCGTTCAACGTGGCGATGTGCAGGTCCGGGTTGTGCACCTCGACACCCGCCGGCGGCGCGATGTCGGCAGCCGTGACGGCCCCCGGGCCCTGCTTGCGCAGGTACATCACGACCGGCTCGTCCACCTCGGAGCTCACGACGAGCCCCTTGATGTTCAGAATGATCTCGGTGAGGTCCTCCTTGACGCCGGGCACGGTGGTGAACTCGTGCAGCACGCCGTCCACGCGGATGCTCGTCACCGAGGCGCCGGGGATCGAGGAGAGCAACGTCCGGCGCAGGGAGTTGCCGAGGGTGTAGCCGAAGCCCGGCTCGAGCGGCTCGATGACGAACCTCGAGCGATAGTCGTCGACGACCTCTTCGGAGAGGGATGGGCGCTGTGCGATCAGCACGTGAGTTCCTTCCAGCGGGCGTCCGCCATATGACGCCTCGCGATCTGCGTCCGAGGGCGGCTTCGGTCTACCGCCCCTGGCTTCCTACTTGCTGTACAGCTCGACGATGAGCTGCTCCTGGACCGGCGTGTCGATGACCTGCCGAGCCGGGAGCGAGTGCACGAGGATGCGCATCCGGTTGGGGATGACCTCGATCCACGCGGGGACCGGACGCTCGCCGGCCTCGGCGCGCGCCACGATGAACGGGGTGAGCTCGAGGGAGCTCTCGCGCACCTCGATGATGTCGCTCTCGGTCACCCGGAACGACGGGATGTCGACCTTGGAGCCGTTGACCTTGATGTGCCCGTGCCGCACCAGCTGGCGCGCCATGTCACGCGACTTGGCGAAGCCCCCGCGGTAGACGACGTTGTCGAGGCGGCTCTCGAGGATGCGCAGCAGGTTCTCGCCGGTCTTGCCCTGCTTGCGGTTCGCCTCGTCGTAGTAGCCACGGAACTGCTTCTCGAGCACGCCGTAGATGCGCGCGCACTTCTGCTTCTCGCGCATCTGCAGGAGGTACTCGCTGTCCTTGGAACGACCGCGACCGTGCTCACCCGGGGGATAGGGACGGATCTCGATCGGGCACTTAGGCGACTCGCACTTCGCGCCCTTGAGGAACAGCTTCATCTTCTCGCGGCGGCAGCGCTTGCAGTCTGCTCCGGTATATCTCGCCATGGGTCAGACCCTCCGGCGCTTGGGCGGGCGGCAACCGTTGTGCGGCACCGGCGTGACGTCCTGGATCGTGCCGACCTCGAGCCCGGCCGCCTGCAGCGACCTGATCGCGGTCTCGCGGCCCGAGCCCGGGCCCTTGACGAACACGTCGACCTTGCGCATGCCGTGCTCCTGGGCGCGGCGGGCGGCGCTCTCCGCAGCCATCTGCGCGGCGAACGGGGTCGACTTGCGGGAGCCCTTGAAGCCGACATGGCCGGCCGAGGCCCACGCGATCACGTTGCCCATGGGGTCGGTGATCGAGACGATCGTGTTGTTGAACGTGCTCTTGATGTGAGCGTGGCCGTGGGCCACGTTCTTCTTCTCCTTGCGGCGCACCTTCTTGGTGCCCGCGCCTGTTCGGCTCTTCGGAGGCATTGGCTGGTGTTCTCCTGGGTGGCTGGTGGTCTACCGGTTGAGGGTCGGGTGTCCGCGACGCGCGTTGGGTGCTTGCTCCTTGCCGCGGAGTCGTACGGACTACTTCTTGCCGACCTTCTTCTTGCCGGCGATCGCCTTGCGCGGGCCCTTGCGGGTCCGGGCGTTGGTGTGGGTGCGCTGGCCGCGGACGGGAAGGCCACGGCGGTGCCGGATGCCCTCGTAGCAGCCGATCTCGACCTTGCGGCGGATGTCGGCCTGCACCTCACGGCGCAGGTCTCCTTCGATCCGGTACGTGGCCTCGATCCAGTCACGCAGCTTGACGAGGTCCTCGTCCCCCAGGTCGCGGACCCGGGTCTCCGGGCTGATCCCCGTGTGGGTGAGGGTCTCGACGGCGCGGCTGCGGCCGACACCGTAGATGTAGGTCAGGGCAATCTCCACGCGCTTCTCGCGCGGGAGGTCGACGCCTACGAGGCGTGCCATCGGGCGGTTCTCCTTCGCATCACCAGGTCGTGCCCACCGCTCCCCCATCCCGCCCGGGATGGGTGGCCCCGGCCTGGTCCGGGGGTGACCCGCCGGCCTCCGGAGAGGACGGGCGGGGCGCGGTGCGCTGTCTTGTCGTGTCGGTCGGGTCGCGAATCTCTGGACTAGCCCTGGCGCTGCTTGTGTCGTGCGTTGTCGCAGATCACCATGACCCGCCCGTGACGGCGGATCACCTTGCACTTGTCGCAGATCTTCTTGACGCTCGGCTTGACCTTCATCGGTGTTCTCAGCCTCAGTTCAGGTCTGTCTGTCGAGTGTCGGGATCCGGCCCACTCGTGACGAGGTCACCCATGCCAGGCCAGCCGCGGGGCATGCGTGACTCAGCTCGTGAGCCAGCGAGGAAGTCTACGACACGCCGGGCCGAATGGCGAAACCGGACGATCAGCCGCTGGCCACCGCTCCCGGCTCGCCCAGCCGAGCCCGGCCCCCGTCCAGGGCGGTCAGGACCCACGGCCCGTCGTCGGTGAGCGTGAAGGTGTGCTCGAAGTGGGCGGCGACCCCGCCGTCCACCGTCGAGACGGTCCAGCGGTCGTCCAGCTCCCGTGTCCGGGGGCTGCCGAGCGTGACCATCGGCTCGACCGCAAGCACCAGGCCCTTCTGCAGCTTCGGCCCCCGGCCGGGCCGGCCGTAGTTCAGGACGTGGGGCTCCTGGTGCATCTCGGTGCCGATGCCGTGCCCGCCGTACTCCTCGATGATCCCGTAGCCGCCCTGGGACCTGACGTACGTCTCGACGGCGTGGCTGATGTCGGAGACGCGGCCTCCGAGCCGGGCCGCGGCGAAGCCACGCCACATCGACTCCTCGCAGACCCGCAGCAGCTCTCGGACCTCGCCGGGCACCTCACCCACGGCGACCGTGATCGCCGCGTCGCCGTGCCATCCGTCCAGGATCGCCCCGCAGTCGATGGAGATGACGTCGCCGTCCTGCAGGGCGCGCGCACCGGGGATGCCGTGCACGATCTCGTCGTTGACCGAGGCGCAGATCGAGCCGGGGAACGGCGGCACGGCCCGGTGTGGCTGGTAGCCCTTGAAGGAGGGGATCGCACCGGCCTCGCGGATGGAGGTCTCCGCCAGCTGGTCGAGGTCGGCAGTGGTCACGCCGGGCACCGCGGCAGCGCGCAGCGCCTCGAGCGTACGGCCGACCACGAGCCCGGCCTCGCGCATCATCGCGACCTCGTCGGCGTTCTTGATCTGGATCATGCGGTCCCGCTTCCGAAACATCTGGTCAGGGCCGGTCAGTCACCGAAGCGGCGCAGCGCGTTGATGGCGCGCTCCGTGACGTCCTCGACCGGACCCGTGGCGTCGACGCCGCGGAGCAGTCCGCGGTCGCCGTAGTAGCCGATGAGCGGGGACGTCTGGTCGGCGTAGACCTCCAGCCGGTGCCGGATCGTGTCCTCGCTGTCGTCGTCCCGCTGGAAGAGCTCCCCGCCGCACCGGTCGCAGTGGCCGTCCGCTGCCGGCGGGTCGAAGTCCAGGTGCCACACGTGGCCGCACTGGCGGCAGGTGCGCCGGCCGGAGAGCCGCCGCACCACCTCGTCGTCGTCCACCACGAGCTCGAGGACGACGTCCAGTGCGACCTCCTGGCCACCGAGCAGGTCGTCGAGGACCTCGGCCTGGTGGACGGTCCGTGGGAAGCCGTCGAGCAGGAAGCCCTCGCTCGCGTCGTGATGGGAGAGCCGATCCTCGACCATCCCGATCGTCACCTCGTCGGGCACCAGGTCGCCGGCATCCATGTACTTCCGGGCTTCCAGCCCGAGGTCGGTGCCCTCGCTGACGTTCGCCCGGAAGATGTCACCCGTCGAGATCTTCGGCACAGCGAAGTGTGACGAGATGAACTGAGCCTGGGTCCCCTTGCCGGCCCCGGGTGGCCCGACGAGTACGAGCCGCACTAGCGGAGGAAGCCCTCGTAGTTGCGCTGCTGGAGCTGGCTCTCGATCTGCTTCACGGTCTCGAGGCCGACACCGACGATGATCAAGATCGCGGTGCCGCCGAACGGGAAGTTCTGGTTGGCACCGAAGAGCCCGAGCGCGATCAGGGGGATGAGGGCGATGAGACCCAGGTAGAGCGAGCCGGGAAGGGTGATCCTGGACAGGACGTAGTCGAGGTACTCGGCGGTCGGCCGGCCGGCCCGGATGCCCGGGATGAAGCCGCCGTACTTCTTCATGTTGTCCGCGACCTCGGTCGGGTTGAACGTGATCGCCACGTAGAAGTACGTGAAGAAGACGATCATGCCGAAGTAGGCGATCATGTAGACCGGGTGGTCGCCGCGGACGAGGTAGTCCTGCAGCCACTGCGACCAGCCGGGCGGGTTCTGCTTGTCCGCGAGGTTGACGGCGAGCGAGGGCAGGTACAGCAGCGACGAGGCGAAGATGACCGGGATGACACCGGCCTGGTTCACCTTGAGCGGGATGTACGTCGACGAGCCGCCGTACATGCGACGACCGATCATCCGCTTCGCATACTGCACCGGGATGCGCCGTTGCGCCTGCTCCACGAACACGACGAGTGCCACCAGCAGCAAGCCGGCCGCGACGACCACCAGGAAAAGGGTCCAGCCACGCTCGATCTTGATCTGCCAGAGCGAGGTGGGGAAGCCGGCAGCGATCGAGGTGAAGATCAGCAGCGACATGCCGTTGCCGATGCCGCGGTCGGTGATCAGCTCGCCGAGCCACATGATGACGCCGGTGCCGGCCGTCATGACGAGGACCATGATGACGATGCCGAAGATGCCGATGTCGGTGTAGATGATGTCGTTCGGGCAGTTGCTGAACAGCTGGCCCGGCTGGCGGGCCAGGGCGATCAGGCCGGTGGACTGCAGGACGGCCAGGCCGATCGTGAGGTAGCGGGTGTACTGCGTGAGCCGAGCGGTGCCGGACTGGCCCTCCTTCTTGAGGGCCTCGAACCGCGGGATGACCACCGTCAGCAGCTGCACGATGATGCTGGCCGTGATGTAGGGCATGATGCCCAGCGCGAAGATCGACAGCTGCAGCAGCGCGCCGCCGCTGAACAGGTTGATCAGGCTGTAGAGGCCGTTGTTGCCGGCACTGTCGATGCAGTTCTGCACGGCCTGGTAGTCCACGCCGGGGGTCGGGATGACCGAGCCGAGGCGGAACAGGGCCATGATCCCCATCGAGAAGAGGATCTTCTTCCGCAGGTCAGGCGTGCGGAACGCCCGAGCGAACGCGGTGAGCACGAGATCCTCCGAGACGTTCACGCTCACCCGCAGGGCCCTGCGGGTGGTCTGTCGGGGCCGCCCGCCTGGGCGGCCGGGCTGACGAGCTGTCGTTGGGTCGTCCCGGACTCTAACAGCCCGGTCGGCGCCCCAGCCCGGTCACGCGTGGCGGCCGAGCGGTCACCGACCGTACGGCGGGACCCGGGCGGCCGGCCCTCGAGGGTCGGCCGGCCCGGGCCCCGGACCGGACTGGCTAGAGCTGGGTGACCGACCCGCCGGCGGCCGAGATCTTCTCCTTGGCGCTGGCCGAGAACGCGTGCGCAGTGATCTGCAGCGCCACACCCGCCTCGCCCTGTCCGAGAACCTTGACGAGCTCGCCCTTGCGGACGGCGCCCTTCGCGACCAGGTCCTCGACGGTGACCTCGCCGCCGTCTGGGTAGAGGGCGGTGAGCTTGTCAAGGTTGACGACCTGGTACTCCGTGCGGAACGGGTTCTTGAAGCCGCGCAGCTTGGGCAGCCGCATGTGCAGCGGCATCTGACCGCCCTCGAAGCGGGCAGGCACCTGGTAGCGCGCCTTGGTGCCCTTCGTGCCGCGACCGGCCGTCTTGCCCCTGGCGCCGCCCTCGCCGCGACCCACACGGGTCTTGGCGGTCTTGGCGCCCGGAGCCGGGCGCAGGTGATGGACCTTGAGGGTCATGTCAGTCGACCTCCTCGACCGTGACGAGATGCGACACCGTGTTGACCATCCCGCGGATCTCGGGACGGTCCTCCTTGACGACCACGTCGCCGAGCCGCTTGAGGCCCAGGCTGCGCAGGGTGTC
>DASVED010000361.1:0-8987 GCA_036380775.1 Actinomycetes bacterium | reverse complement strand
CTCGGGGCGAAGGCCGTCATCGCCGAGTCGTACGAGCGGATCCACCGATCGAACCTGATCGGCATGGGCGTGCTGCCGCTGCAGTACCGCGAGGGTGAGACCGCCGAGTCGCTCGGCCTCACCGGCGAGGAGGAGTTCTCGATCAGCGGGGTCACCGCGCTCAACGACGGGGCATCCCCTCGCGAGGTGACGGTCACCGCGACCGGCTCTGGTGGGGGGACGGTCGAGTTCTCCGCAAGGCTGCGCATCGACACGCCGGGGGAGGCGGACTACTACCGCCACGGCGGGATCATGCCGTACGTCCTCAGGTCGCTGTTGAAGGCCTGACCGCGGCAGCGCGGAATCTGACGCCAGCCACGGGACGACCCGGGACGTTTCGCCTCCGTTACAAACTTGTGACTTCCCGGTGGCCGGGACGGTGAGTACGTTGTGGGCCACAACATTCCCGGCGGCCCTGAGTCGGTGCCGCTGCTCCCGATCGAAGGGCACCACGACATGCGGATGCGAAAGATCGCGGTGGCCGGACTGGTCGTCCTGCCGCTGCTCCTCTCGGCTTGTGGCGGCGATGACGGCGACGACGGCGACTCCGGCACCAAGGGCGACGGCGGCAACGCAGCTGAAGGCGGCAAGGTCGGCGTGATCCTGCCCGACGCCACGACCTCGCCGCGCTGGGAGAGCAACGACCGTCCGGCCCTGCAGGACGCGATCGAGGCTGCCGGCTACGAGGCCGTCATCCAGAACGCCGACGGTGACGTCGGCAAGTTCACCCAGCTGTGCGACTCGATGATCAACCAGAGCGTCAACGTCCTGATGATCGTCAACCTCGACTCGGAGAGCGGCGCGGCGTGCCAGGGCAAGGCCAAGGACGCCGGCATCGCCAGCATCGACTACGACCGCCTGACGCTGGGCGGCTCGGCCGACTACTACGTGTCCTTCGACAACGTGGAGGTCGGCAGGCTGATGGGCGACGGCCTCATCGCGTGCCTCGACGAGGCCGGCAAGACCCAAGCCAACATCGTGACCATCGACGGTGACCCGACCGACAACAACGCGGCGCTCTTCGCCGAGGGCTACGACGGCGCGCTCAAGCCCAAGGTCGACTCCGGCGACTACACGATCGTCGCGGACCAGACCGGCAAGTGGGACGCCACGGTGGCGCAGACCACCTTCGAGCAGGCCTTCACCCAGAACAAGGGCAAGGTCGACGGCGTCATCTCTGCCAACGACACCATGGCCGGCGGCATCGTGACGGTTCTGAAGAACAACAACCTCGACGGCGAGGTCCCCGTGACCGGCCAGGACGCGTCCGACGAGGGGCTCCAGCGGGTCATCGACGGCAGCCAGTGCGGCACGGTCTTCAAGGACGTCAACCTCGAGGCGAAGGCCGCCGCTGACCTGGCGATCGCCATCCTCAAGGACGACGGTTCAGCTGAGGCACTCGTCAACGGCGAGGTCGAGGACACCGAGGCCGGCAAGATGGTGCCGTCCGTGTTCGCGACCCCGGTCTGGGTCACACAGGACAACATCAGCGAGCCGTTCGACGCGGGCTACACGACCGTCGAGAAGGTCTGCACCGCCGACTTCGCGGACGCCTGCGCGGAGCTCGGTCTGTCCTAGGGACCGGATCAGGGGCCCGGCTCGGTCCGTGACCGAGCCGGGCCCCTGTCCCGGACAGCCAGGGACGCCGTAGCGTGCCGCACGTCGTCACCACCACCACGCAGGCGAGGTGTCATGACCAGCACAACCATGGAGGCGGCCAGCAGGCCGGCTGACCAGGGGAGCCCTCTGCTCGAGCTGAGGGGCATCAACAAGAGCTTCGGTCCGGTGCAGGTTCTGCACGGCGTGGACCTCGACGTCCGATCCGGCCGGGTCACGGCGCTCGTCGGTGACAACGGCGCTGGTAAGAGCACCTTGATCAAGGGGATCGCCGGGATCCACGCGTTCGACGACGGCGAGTACGTGTTCGACGGCCAGACCGTGCACGTGCACAACCCCAAGCAGGCCAACGCGCTGGGCATCGAGGTCGTCTACCAGGACCTGGCGCTGTGCGACAACCTCGACATCGTCCAAAACCTCTACCTGGGTCGCGAGGCGCTCTCGAACGGCCTGCTCGACGAGCTCTCGATGGAGCAGCGGGCAGCCGAGACGCTGGCCGGGCTGTCGGTCCGCACCGTCAAGTCGGTGCGGCAGAAGGTCGCCAGCCTCTCCGGCGGCCAGCGCCAGACGGTCGCCATCGCACGGGCGGTTCTGTGGAACTCCAAGCTGGTGATCCTCGACGAGCCCACCGCGGCGCTCGGGGTCGCGCAGACCGAGCAGGTGCTCAGACTGGTGCGTCGGCTCGCGGACCGCGGGCTCGGCGTGATCCTGATCAGCCACAACATGAACGACGTGCTCGCCGTGGCCGACGACATCGCCGTGCTCTACCTCGGCAAGCTGACCGCGCAGGTGCAGGCCAAGGACGTCAGCCACACCGAGGTGGTGCAGCTGATCACCGGCGGGGCGATGGTCGAGAAGGAGGGCCACGTCGTCGTGACCGACCCGCACGAGGTCCCGGACCTGGACTCGCCGGCCCCGCCCGAGACAGGAGCGCAGTCGTGACGACGCAGAGCCTGGTCACTGACGACGTCGAGGAGGTCCCCCCGGCGCCGACCACCGGCCTCGGCGACGCCTTCCGCGACTACGTCTCCCGGGTCCGCGGCGGTGACGTGGGACCGCTGCCGGCCATCCTCGGCCTCGCCGTCCTGCTGGTGGTGTTCTCGGCCATGGAGCCGGAGACGTTCACCAACTCGTTCAACTTCGCGAACCTGCTCATCCAGAGCGCTCCGGTGATCGTCATCGCGATCGGCCTGGTCTTCGTGCTGCTCATCGGTGAGATCGACCTGAGCGCGGGTTACACCGCCGGGGTGGCGGCCGCCATGCTCGGCGTGGCCACCACCCGCAACGACTGGCCCTGGTGGATCGGCGTCATCGTCTGCCTCGGCACCGGTGCGTTCATCGGGCTGGTGGTCGGCATTCTGGTCGCGAAGGTCGGGATCCCGTCGTTCGTCGTGACCCTGGCGGCGTTCCTCGGCCTGCAGGGGCTGCTGCTGCAGATCATCGGCGTGGGGGGCACGATCCGGATCCGGAGCGAGACGGTTCTGGCGATCATGTCGAAGAACATGCCGATCTGGCTGGGCTGGGCGATGTACGTCGCCGTGGTGGCCGTGTTCGCGGCCGTGTCGTACCGCCAGATGGCCAACCGGCGGTCCCGCGGCCTGGTCACGACGACACCGTCGGTGTGGCTCGCCAAGGTCGTGATGATGGCGGTGCTGCTCGGAGTCTGCACCTACTACCTGAGCATCGAGCGCAGCCCCAACGAAGCGATCACGTCGATCAAGGGTGTGCCGATCGTCATCCCTGTCGTCCTGGTGCTGCTGGTGGCGTTCACCTTGCTGCTCAACCGCACGGTGTTCGGTCGGCACGTGTACGCCGTCGGCGGCAACGCGGAGGCGGCCCGCCGAGCCGGTATCAACGTGGCGCGGGTCCGGTTGCTCTGCTTCGTTCTCTGCTCGACCATCGCTGCCATCGCCGGGGTGTTGCTGGCCAGCCGGGTCAACTCGGTGTCGCCGAACACCGGTGGCGGCGAGACCCTGCTGTACGCCGTCGGCGCGGCGGTCATCGGCGGCACCAGCCTCTTCGGGGGCAAGGGCCGGCCGGTCGACGCGATCATCGGCGGCCTCGTCGTCGCGGTGGTGGCAAACGGGATGGGCCTGCTCAACTACACGGCCGCGGTCGTCTACATGGTCACCGGTGGTGTCCTGCTGCTCGCCGCCGGCGTGGACGCGCTGTCCAGGCGCCGCGCCGCGGCCAGCGGACAGGGCTAGCGGTACGCCGATGACGGTCCTCGCACGGGGCTCACGAGGGGCGAGGTCTGAGGACGTCCGGCGGGGGAACCTCTCCACCCTGCTTCGGTACGTCCACGTCCACGGGCCCACGGCGCGCAGCCGGCTCACGGAGGTGCTCGGCCTCAACCGCAGCACGATCGGCGACCTGACCGGCGACCTCGTCGCCGCCGGCCTCGTCCGGGAGGAGGCGGGCCGGCCGGACCGCGTGGGAGACGGGTCGGTGTCCAGCAGCGGCGGCCGCCCGTCGTACGTCGTGCGGCCCCAGTCCGAGCGCGTCCAGGTGCTGGCCGTCGACGTCGGTGTCACCCACCTGACGGTCGCCCGGGTCGGGCTCGGGGGCGAGGTGCTCGCCCGTCGCGACCGCGCGTACCCCCGTGGGGCACGGCGGCAGCGCGGCGTCACCTCGGCCATCGCCACGGCCGGTGCGGCGCTGCTCGCCGACATCGACCGGGACGCCGTCGTCGTGGCCGCCGGGGTCGCCGTGCCGGGCATGGTGCGTCGCCGCGACGGCCAGGTCCGTCAGGCGCCGAACCTGGGATGGCGGGACGCCCCCCTCGGCGAAGCCCTGGCCGCGGCCCTGGGCCTCCCGGTGCTGGTCGGGAACGACGCCGACCTGGGCATGCGGGCCGAGCACATGCGCGGCGCCGCGGCTGCTGTCGACGACGCGGTCTACCTCTCGGGGCACTCCGGCATCGGTGCCGGCATCTACTCCGGAGGCGTCCCGCTCGGCGGGCGCGCCGGCTACGCCGGCGAGGTCGGGCACATCGTCGTCAACCCCGGCGGGCTCCCGTGCCACTGCGGGTCGCAGGGCTGCTGGGAGACGGAATGCGGCGAGGAGCGGCTGTTCGAGCTCGCCGGGCTGCCCTCCGGCGGCGGTCTGCCCGGCGTGCACCAGGCGGTGGCGGCGGCCGCCGCCGGAGACCGCTCGGCGCGAGCCGCGCTGGAGCACGTCGCCGGCTGGTTGGGCCGCGGGACCGCCAACGTCGTCAACGTGCTGAACCCGGAGGTCGTCATCCTCGGTGGCGCGCTCGAAGCCATCCTGGACGCGGCCGGCGACACGGTTCGCGCCGCCTTCGCGACGGCGGCGCTGGCCGCACCGCTGGAGCAGGTGCGGCTCGTCACGCCGGACCTCGGCCCCGACTCGACCCTGGTGGGGGCTGCCGAGCTGGCCTTCGACGCCCTGCTGTCCGACCCGCTCCTCGAGCTCTCCCGACGTACCGCCTCCTGACCAACTGCGAGAAAGAAGGAACAGATCGCCATGAGCAACCTGACGCCGACGCCATCGGACAAGTTCTCCTTCGGCCTGTGGACCGTGGGCTGGCAGGCGCGCGACCCCTTCGGCGACGCCAGCCGGCCGCCGATGGACCCGGTCGAGTCGGTGCACCGGCTGGCCGAGCTGGGCGCCTACGGGGTCACCTTCCACGACGACGACCTCATCCCTTTCGGCAGCGACGACGCGGCGCGCGACAACCACGTCAAGCGGTTCCGGTCGGCTCTCGACGAGACCGGCCTGGTGGTGCCGATGGTGACCACGAACCTGTTCACCCACCCGGTCTTCAAGGACGGCGGCTTCACCTCCAACGACCGGAGCATCCGCCGCTTTGCGATGCGCAAGGTCTTGCGCAACCTCGACCTCGCCGCGGAGCTCGGCGCCCAGACCTACGTCTTCTGGGGCGGTCGCGAAGGGTCCGAGACGGACTCCGCGAAGGACGTCCGAGCCGCGCTGGACCGCTTCCGCGAGGCGCTCGACACGCTGGCGCAGTACGTCGTCGACCGCGGTTACGGCCTGCGCTTCGCACTGGAGCCCAAGCCGAACGAGCCGCGCGGCGACATCCTGCTGCCGACGGTGGGTCACGCCCTGGCGTTCATCTCGACCCTCGACCACGCGGACATGGTCGGGGTGAACCCGGAGGTCGGCCACGAGCAGATGGCGGGGCTGAACTTCGTCCACGGCATCGCGCAGGCGCTGTGGCAGGGCAAGCTCTTCCACATCGACCTCAACGGGCAGCACGGGATCAAGTACGACCAGGACCTGGTCTTCGGGCACGGGGACCTGCTCAGCGCGTTCTTCCTGGTCGACCTGCTGGAGAACGGCGGCAGTGCGGACACGGCCGGGGTGCCGACGTACGACGGCCCTCGACACTTCGACTACAAGCCGATGCGCACCGAGGACGTCGCCGGGGTGTGGGCGTCGGCTGCGGCCAACATGCGCACGTACCTGCTGCTCAAGGAGCGTGCCGCGGCGTTCCGCGCGGATCCCGAGGTCCTGGCCGCCTTGACGGCGTCCAAGGTGCCGGAGCTCTCGGTGCCGACGCTCGGTGACGGCGAGACCTATGCCGAGCTGCTGGCCGACACCAGCGCCTACGAGGCGTTCGACGCCGACGCGGTAGCCGCCAAGGGCTACTCGTTCGCCCAGCTCGACCAGCTCGCCGTCGAGCACGTCCTGGGGGCCCGCTGAGCCCGGCGGGGTCGGGCCGTGGCCTGGTCGCGGGGGTCGACTCGTCCACCCAGGCCTGCAAGGTCGTCGTGCGCGACGCGGCCACCGGCGCGCTCGTGCGGATGGGGCGGGCGCCGCATCCCGACGGCACCGAGGTCCACCCGGACGCCTGGTGGGACGCCCTGCAGGTCGCGGCGGCCGCGGCCGGTGGCCTCGGTGACGTCGACGCGCTGTCGGTCGGCGGCCAGCAGCACGGCATGGTCTGCCTCGACGACGCCGGTGACGTCGTGCGCCCGGCCCTGCTCTGGAACGACGTACGGTCGGCCGGTGCCGCGCAGGACCTCCTCGGCGAGCTCGGCGGGGGGCAGGCCTGGGCGGACGCCGTGGGCGTCGTGCCGGTGGCCTCCATCACGGTCACCAAGCTGCGCTGGCTGGCCGGGCACGAGCCCGACAACGCCGCTCGCACCGCCGCGGTCTGCCTGCCGCACGACTGGTTGACCTGGCGGCTGGCCGGCACCGGCGACCTGTCGCGGCTGGTCACCGACCGCAGCGACGCCAGCGGCACCGGCTACTGGTCGGCAGCGACCGGCGGCTACCGGCCCGACCTGCTGGAGCTCGGGCTCGGTCACGGCGCGCAGGTGCCGACGGTGCTCGGCCCGAGTGAGCCCGCCGGGCGGCACGGCACGACGCTGCTCGGGCCGGGGGCCGGCGACAACGCGGCGGCCGCCCTCGGGGTCGGTGCCCGGCCGGGTGACGTGGTCCTGTCGATCGGCACGTCCGGCGTCGTGAGTGCCGTCGCCGACGCACCACCGAACGACCCGAGCGGGATCGTCGCGGGCTTCGCCGACGCCACCGGCCGTCACCTGCCGCTGGTGTGCACCCTCAATGCCTCCCGGGTGCTGGACGCCGCGGCGCGGCTGCTCGGTGTCGACCACGCGGGCCTCTCGGACCTAGCCCTGTCCGCGCCGGCCGGTTCCGGCGGGCTGGTCCTCGTCCCCTACCTGGAGGGGGAGCGGACGCCGGACCGCCCCGACGCCACCGGGTCACTGCACGGCCTGACCCTCGCGACCACGACGCCTGCTCACCTCGCGCGAGCCGCGGTCGAGGGCCTGCTGTGCGGCCTGGCGGACGGTCTCGACGCGCTGCGCGACCAGGGCGCCGAGGTGCGCCGGGTGCTGCTGGTCGGCGGTGGTGCGCAGTCCGAGGCGGTTCGCCGGATCGCACCCGCCGTCCTCGGCTGCCCCGTCGTGGTGCCGACACCGGGCGAGTACGTCGCCGACGGCGCTGCCCGGCAGGCGGCCTGGGTGCTGTCCGGCGACAGGGAACCGCCAGGCTGGGAGACCGCTGCGTCACGGCTGTTCGATGCGGACCCGACCCCCGCCGTGCGGGAGCGCTATGCCGAGGTCCGGGAGATGACGTCGACCCGGCGGGCCGGCTGACCTGCGTCTGATCGGACGCCGGTCGGACGCCGCCGAGAAGATCGTTCCCTGGCCACACAGAGGCCGTCCGCCGGATGGCCCCGTCAGGGGTCGGAGCGGGAGGTGCCCGCCGGGCGGGCCGGGTGTGGCCGCACTGTGGGGGCGGGGGACGATCAACTGCAAGGCCCCGACGCCGTGCCCCGGACGGCGACCGGGTGCCCAGTTGCGTTCAGGTCTCCCCTCCGATGTCGGTCTGGTAGGCGTCGTAGACGAGGTCGGCTCCCCTCTGCCGATGACGGCTCAGCCTGGCGAGCAGCGTGGTGGCGGACTCGCGGATCCCGTCGACGTCGCCCATCTCCACCGGCCCGCTCACCTCGACAAGCACACGTCTGATGATGTCCGTGATCCGGGCATGCTCCGCGGTGAGTCCGGTCACCGAGCTGGACAACCGCGGCGCGGTCGCGAGGATCGAGCGGTAGAGGCCGTCCGTTCCCTCGGTCAGCCGCACGTGTTCCCCGAAGTCGGCATCGAGCTCCACGAGGGCGACATTGACCCGTTCCGCCCACGCACCCGAGCGGCCGGTGGCTGGGGCGGCCAACGCCTGCTCCAGCGCTCGCATGGACTCGAACAGCTCGGCACGGTGCACACGAAGCGACGCGAAGCCGGGATCGAGCTGACGCTGGACAGGTTCCACGTGCGCCTCCGGGGTCCGGACCTGATCCGATGCTGAGGCACGCCGGCCAGATCGTCCAGCAGTCACTGGCCCTGGTCACCCGCAACGTGGTGGGCTGGGTCGCGTGACCCGTCCCGTCGTACCCCCCGGCTGGCCCCCCGAGGTCCGCCCGCCCGACACGCCGGGCTGGGAGCGGTCGGCGGCCGCCTGGCTGTTCGACCTCTGCCCGCCCGACTACCGGGCCCACGACGTGCTGCGCCGGCACCCGGTCGTGCTGGCCCGGTTCGCCGTCCACCACGTGCAGGCCGGCATCGAGGCCGCCCGGCAGGGCCTGGGGACCGCGCGAGCCGAGCTGCGGGACGTGGTCGACCCGGAGACGGTGGCTGCGGCCGTTGCTGCCTACGAGCGAGAGGGCGCCCGGCTGGTCGCGGCCTCGCGGGCCGTGGGCCTCGTCGAGGAGGCCCTCCGCGGGCGCCGCTTCGTGGCCCGGCTCTGACCCGACATAGACTCGGACGGTGCTGGAGCAGATCCACGGACCTCGCGACCTGAGGCGCCTCGACCGGGCCCAGCTCGCC
>DASVED010000360.1:0-23528 GCA_036380775.1 Actinomycetes bacterium | reverse complement strand
GAGCCGCCATCGGAACGCGACGTGTCGAAGGTCGCGCACGTCGTAACGGTTGACCACCCTGACCCGGGTGCCCACCGGCTCGATGAGCACCTGGCTGATCACTGCGGCGAAGTCCACCAGGCCCGGCGACGGTGTGCGGTCGGGGAAGAGCAGCCCGTCGGCGACGAAGTTCCCGTCGTGCACCGGCTCCTCGAAGTCACCGCCATAGGCGTAGCGCTCCCGGCCAAGCCCGTCACGCTGCCGCAGGCCGTGGTCGATCCACTCCCACACGAAACCGCCCATGCACCGCGGCGACGACTCGAACAGCTGCTGGTACTCGAGCAGGCCGCCCGGCCCGTTGCCCATGGCATGGGCGTACTCGCACTGCAGGAACGGCATCGCCCGCCTGCGCTCGTCGAGCGCCGGGTCGTCGAGCGGCTCCTCCGAGCGCGTCGCGATCGCCCCCACCTCGTCGTGCGTGGCGTACATGCGGCTGTAGACATCGACATCGGGGCACGACCAGTCGTGCTCGTAGTGCAACGGCCGCGACGGGTCACGCTGACGCGCCCAGCTCGCCATCGCTGCCAGGTTCTGACCGGTGCCGCTCTCGTTGCCGAGCGACCAGAGGACGACGCTGGGGTGGTTCTTGTCCCGCTCAACCATGCGGCGCATCCGATCGACCATCGCCTCCTGCCAGCGCGCGTCGTCGGAAGGGTTGGCCCGCCAGCCGACCAGCCAGAAGCCGTGGGTCTCGAGGTCGCACTCGTCGACGACCCACAGGCCGTGCTCGTCGCACAGGTCCAGGAAGTGAGGGTGCGGTGGGTAGTGGCTGGTCCGGACCGCGTTGATGTTGTGACGTTTCATGAGCAGCACGTCGGCGAGCATCTCGTCGGCTGTCACGGCACGACCCCGGTCGGGAGAGAACTCGTGCCGGTTGACGCCGCGCAGCTTGACCGGCCGGCCGTTGACCGTGAAGACGCCGTCGACGATCTCCACGGTGCGAAAGCCGACGTGCAGCCGCACGGTCTCCAGCGGCGCGTCGTCGTCCTCCCTGGCGACCACGACTGCGTCGTACCGCCGCGGCACCTCGGCCGACCAGGGCTCCACCGCGCCGAGCAGGATCTCCTCGTTGGCCGGGATGTCGATGCCGAGCTCGGGCACCCGGACCCGGGCCGGCACGGGTGTCTCGACGCGCAACGAGCCGCCGCCGGTAACGCTGTCGTAGGTCGCGTGGACGAAGACGTCCTCCAGGCCGCCGGTGGGCCGGGACAGCAGCCGGACCTCCCGGAAGATGCCGGACAGCCACCACATGTCCTGGTCCTCGAGGTAGCTCGCCGACGACCACTGGTGGACTCGTACAGCCACGAGGTTGTCCTCGCCGACGGCGAGAGCATCGGTGACATCGAGCTCGGTCGGCAGCCGGCTGCCGACCGAGCGGCCGACCTCCGTCCCGTTCAGCCAGACCCGGAACGCGGAGTCGACCCCTTCGAAACGCAGCACTGCCCGCGCTCCGCCGGCCAGGAAGCCTTCCGGCACCGCGAACGTCCGCCGGTAGTCACCGGTCGGGTTCTCGTCTGGCACGTAGGGCGGGTCGACGGGGAAGGGGTACTGCACGTTCGTGTAGGCCGGCGCGCCGTAACCGTGCAGCTGCCAGTGGGACGGCACCGGCAGCGTGTCCCAGCCGGTGTCGTCGAGGTCGAGCGCGCCGACGTCGTCCGGCGCCTCCGCGTGTTCCCAGTACCGGAACCGCCACACGCCACGGAGGTCGACCGACGGGGCGTCGGAGCGCAGCCACGAGCGCGCCGGACGTACGTCACGGACCGGGAAGCGTCCCTCGAACCAGCTAGTCCTGGCGTCGGGGTCAGGTCCGTCGGGGCTCATGATCCAACCTCACTCGGATCGTCTGATCGGTGCACGCGGTCAGCCGGCGATCTTCTTTCCGAGGTTCTCGTCGAGCGCCGCGAGGAACTCCTCCGTAGTCGCCCACGCCTGGTCCTTGGACACGAGCAGGGCGAGGTCCTTGGTCATCGTGCCGCTCTCGACCGTCTCGACGCACACCTGTTCCAAAGCCTTGGCGAAGCCGGTGACCTCCGGGGTGCTGTCCAGCTTTCCGCGGTGCTTGAGTCCGCCGGTCCAGGCGAAGATCGAGGCGATCGGGTTGGTCGACGTGGGCTGGCCCGCCTGGTGCTGCCGGAAGTGCCGGGTCACCGTGCCGTGCGCCGCCTCGGCCTCGACGGTCTTGCCGTCGGGCGTCATCAGGACCGACGTCATCAGGCCGAGTGATCCGAAGCCCTGGGCCACCGTGTCGGACTGCACGTCGCCGTCGTAGTTCTTGCAGGCCCAGACGTAGCCGCCCTCCCACTTCATCGCGGCGGCAACCATGTCGTCGATCAGGCGGTGCTCGTAGGTCAGCCCCTTGGCCTCGAAGTCGGCCTCGAACTCCTTCTCGTACACCTCGGCGAAGATGTCCTTGAACGCGCCGTCGTACGCCTTGAGGATGGTGTTCTTCGTGGAGAGGTACACCGGGTACTCGCGCTGCAGGCCGTAGTTGAACGACGCCCGCGCAAAGTCCTCGATGGACTTGTTGAAGTTGAACATCCCCATCGCCACGCCTCCGTCGTCGCCAAAGTTGGCGACCACGTGCTGGATCGGCTCGGAGCCGTCGGTGGGGGTGAACGTGATGGTCAGCTCACCGGCGCCGGGCACCTTGAAGTTGGTCGCCTTGTACTGGTCACCGTGCGCGTGGCGGCCGATGATGATCGGCTTGGTCCAGCCGGGCACCAGGCGCGGGATGTTGCTGATGATGATCGGCTCTCGGAAGATGACCCCGCCGAGGATGTTGCGGATGGTCCCGTTCGGGCTGCGCCACATCTCCTTCAGGCCGAACTCCTGCACCCGCGCCTCGTCCGGCGTGATCGTCGCGCACTTGACGCCGACGCCGTGCTCCTTGATGGCGTTCGCCGCATCGACGGTGATCTGGTCGTCCGTGGCGTCGCGGCTCTCTATCCCGAGGTCGAAGTACTTCAGCTCGACGTCGAGGTAGGGGTGGATCAGCCGGTCCTTGATGAACTGCCAGATGATCCGCGTCATCTCGTCACCGTCGAGCTCGACGACGGGGTTGGCCACCTTGATCTTCGCCACGGGGGACTCCTAGGAAGTGGTGTGTCGGTGAGGCAGTGCGCGGCCGAGCCGTCAGACGAGCCCGAGGGAGCTGACTGCGTCGCGCTCCTCCTGGAGCTCCCGGACCGAGGCGTCGATGCGGGCGCGCGAGAACTCGTCGATCTCCAGGTCCTGGACGATCTCCCATCGGCCGTTCCGGGAGACGACCGGGAAGGACGAGATCAGACCCTCCGCGACGCCGTACGAGCCGTCGGAGACGATGGCCGCCGACGTCCAGTCGCCGTCCGGCGTGCCGTTGACCCAGTCGTGCACGTGGTCGATCGCGGCGTTCGCGGCGGACGCCGCGGAGGACGATCCGCGCGCCTCGATGATGGCGGCGCCGCGCTTGGCAACCGTCGGGATGAAGTCGTTCTCGAGCCACTGTTGGTCCGAGACCACCTCGGCGGCGTTCTTTCCGGCGACCTCGGCGTGGAAGACGTCCGGGTACTGCGTCGCGGAGTGGTTGCCCCAGATCGTCATGCGCCGGATCTCGGCCACCGGTGTCCCGGTCTTCTTGGCCAGCTGGGTGAGCGCCCGGTTGTGGTCCAGCCGGGTCATGGCGGTGAACCGGTCCTTAGGGACGTCAGGTGCGTGCGACGCCGCAATCAACGCGTTGGTGTTGGCCGGGTTCCCGACCACCAGGACGCGCACGTCGTCGGCAGCGCCGGCGTTGATGGCCGCACCCTGCGGCTTGAAGATGCCGCCATTGGCCTCGAGCAGGTCCCCGCGCTCCATGCCGGCGGTACGTGGCCTGGCACCGACGAGCAGCGCCACGTTGACGCCGTCGAAGGCCGCGCCGGCGTCGTCGGTGATGTCGATGCCGGTCAGCAAGGGAAACGCGCAGTCGTCGAGCTCCATCGCGGTGCCCTCTGCCGCCTTCAGCGCCGGGGCGATCTCCAGGAGGCGCAGCCGGACCGGCACGTCCTCGCCGAGCAGCTGGCCGGAGGCCACGCGGAAGAGCAGCGCGTAGCCGATCTGCCCGGCAGCTCCGGTGACGGTGACGATGGCGGGGGTCTTGGCCATGAGTGGCGCTCCTTGTCGGTCCGGTCGATCTCACTGCTCGCGTCGCCACGTCTCTCGTCATCAAGAGATCTCGGGCCGACGAGGCTATCTCAGCACCCCTGGGGGCCTGCCGCGAGGCCGGGGCGGTCAGCCGGGAGCCGGCACGATGATGGCGAGGACCACCAGCGCCAGGCCCATGGAGGCGAGCGCGAGCACGTCGAACGCCCTGCTGCGCACGACGAGCAGGCCCACGCGCCGGACCGGCAGCACAAGCCGGGCGAGTCCGGCGAGCAGCACGGACGTGCCGAGGAGGAGACAGCCGCTGCGGAAGTGGTCGCTGGCGACCAGGCCGAGACCCACCACTCCGCCGCCGAGCACGGTGAGCAGCGGCCACTGGCGGCCCACCCAGCCCCCCCGGATCGGCGGGGGGTCCTCCGCCGGCGGACCGGACGGGGGCAGCGCCTCGCTCACCGGCCCGAGCTCTCGGCTGCTCGCTCGGCGCTCTCCACGACGTTGAGCAGCAGCATGGCCCGGGTCATCGGCCCGACGCCGCCGGGGACCGGCGCGACGTACCCGGCAACGTCGCGCACGTCGGGCGCCACGTCACCCATCAGGCCACCCGCCGTGCGGGTGATGCCGACGTCGACGACGGCCGCCCCTGGACGCACCATGTCGGCGGTGACCAGGCCAGGCACCCCGGCCGCGACGACCACGATGTCGGCCCGTCGGACGTGGGCCGCCAGGTCACGGGTGCCGGTGTGGCAGAGGGTGACGGTTGCGTTCTCCGAGCGCCTCGTCAGGAGCAGCCCGAGGGGCCGGCCCACCGTGACACCACGGCCGACGACCACCACCTCCGCGCCGGCCAGCTCCACGTCGTGGCGGCGCAGCAGGGTCACGATCCCCCGCGGGGTGCACGGGAGCGGGGCGGGCTCACCGAGCACCAACCGCCCCAGGTTGGTCGGGTGCAGGCCGTCCGCGTCCTTGGCCGGGTCCATGCGGGTGAGCGCTGCGTTCGCGTCCAGTCCGGAGGGCAGCGGCAGTTGCACGATGTAGCCGGTGCAGCTCGGGTCGGCGTTGAGCTCGTCGACCACGGTTTCCACCTGCTCCTGGGTGGCGCTCGCGGGCAGCTCTCGCTGGATGGACACGATCCCGACCTCGGCGCAGTCCCGGTGCTTCCCGGCGACATAGGACCGGCTGCCGGGGTCATCCCCCACGAGCAGCGTTCCCAGCCCCGGCACGACGCCGTGCTCGCGCAGCCGGGCCACTCGGGTCGTCAGGTCGGCCCGGATCTCGGCCGCGGCGGCCTTCCCGTCGAGGATCGTGGCACCCACGGGGGCCGAGTCTGTCACGACCCGACAGGACCGAGATCCGGCACGTCGCTGTCCTCGCTGACCTCGAACCGGCCACGGCCACGGGCCTTGGCCCTGTACATCGTCGCGTCCGCCTCACGCAGCAGCGACCGTGCGTCGTCCTCCGGTCGCGCGACGGCGACACCGATGCTGGCCCCCGCCCGGACCACCTGTCCGGCCACCGTCACCGGCTCGACGAGGATGTCCCGCACCCGCTCGGCGAATGCGCGCTGCTCGCCCCAGCCCACCAGCCCCTCGACGACGACCACGAACTCGTCGCCGCCGAGCCGGGCCACCGTGTCGCTGGGCCGGACCACCTGACGCAACCGGTCGGCGACCGTGACCAGCACCAGGTCACCGATCTCGTGCCCCAGCTCGTCGTTGACGACCTTGAAGTGGTCCAGGTCGCAGAACAGCACGACGGTCGAGACCCCGCTCCGGGCCGACCGCGCCAGCGCGTGCGACAGCCGATCCATCAGCAGGTCGCGATTCGCCAGCCCGGTCAACGGGTCGTGCAGGGCGCGATGCGCCAGGCTCTGCCGGGCAGCCCGGGAGACAGTGATGTCCTGCATCTGGGCGATGTAGTAGGCCGGCTCGTCGTCCTCGTCGCGCGCCATCGAGACGGCGAGGGACACCCAGACGACCTCGCCGTCGCTGTCGAGGTAGCGCTTCTCCAACGTGTAGTGATCGACGTACCCTGCCTTCAGCTCGTCCAGCAGCTCGAGGTCCGAGCCCAGGTCGTCCGGGTGGGTGAGCTCCTGGAAGCTGCGGCCGACCAACGCGGTCTCGTCGTACTCCAGCAGCCGGCACAGGGCGCGGTTCACCTCGGTAAACGTGCCGTCCAGGCTGACCAGCGCCATGCCGACCGGCGCATGCGCCATCGCCGAGCGGAACTGCTCCTCGCTGCGTGCCAGGGCGCGAGCCGCGGCCCGCTGCGCCGTGACGTCACTGAACGTCGTGACGACGCCGACGACCGCAGAGGTGCCGTCCGGCCGGGTCTCGAGCAGCGGCTCGGCAGCCACCTCGAGCCAGACCAGCGTCCCGTCGGTCCGGTGGACACCCAGGGTCACGTCGCGCACGGACGTCCCGGTTCCCAGGGCGACCAGGGCCGGCCGCTCGGCGGCCGGGAAGTCGGACCCGTCCTCGCGCACCGCCCGCCAGCGCGGGTCGACCGAGCGGCCGCCCAGCAGCTGCTCGAGCTCGAGACCCAGCACCCGGCAGGCCGCGTCGTTCGCGGTGAGGATCTGCCCCTCCTGGTCCTGCAGCACCACGCCCTCGGCCATGGTCGCCACCACGGACCGATAGCGGCTCTCCGAGTCGGCGAGCCGTCGCTGGGCCTCGACCTGGTCGGTGACGTCGGTGACGCTGCCGAGCCACCGCGTCACCGCACCGTCGGAGCCACGGATGGCCAGGGCTGTGCTGTCCACCCAGGTGACCTTCCCGTCGGGACGGTCGTAGCGGTAGCGCGACGACCACTCACGGCCGCCGACGAGCGCCTCGGCCCACTCGGCCTCGACCCGGTCGCGGTCGTCGGGGTGCAGCGAATCGGTCCATGCCGCGCCGGAGCCGTCTCCGTCCTGGACACCGGCCAGCTCGCGCCACCGCCTGTTGGTGAACCGCCGCACGCCGTCCGGGTCGGTCTCGAAGATCCCGACCGGCGTGCGCTCAAGGACCAGCTGCAGGCGCTCCCGGCCCTCCTCGGCCTCGGCGACCGCCGCGGCGACCCGCTCGGACAGGACGGCGTTGAGGGCCTCGAGGTCGTCTGCGGCGCTCTCCCGCTCACGGTCGACCGTGGCGGCCGTCCGAGCCCCGACCAGGATGACCGCGATGGTGGCGGCCACCATCGCCAGCACCATCAACGAGACACCGAACTCCGGGCCGAAGAGGCCGACGACCTCACCACGCAGGAGCGCCCAGCCGATGAGCGGCGGTGCCAGGAAGGCCCATGGCAGCAGGCGCCGGACCAGGGCTCCCGGCGTCCCCCGAGCCTGCAGCGCCCGGGAGACCGGCATCCGGTCGCTGTGCAGCACCATTGAGACGGAGGCGGCGACCAGCGCGACCGCCGTAGGTCCGGCCATCTCGGTCGCCGACTGGATCGTGTAGAGATCGCTGACGCCGTACAGGTGGCCGAGCAGGGACACATAGGCGATGGCAAACGCCGTCAGACCGCAGACTGTCGTGACCACGTGCGACCGGCGGGCGGCCGCCACCCCGCTCGCGACGAGCAGCAGGGCCACTGCCGTGCCGGGTGCCATCCGCCCGTCCGGGGAGTACTCCCTCCACGTGTCGAGGAACAGCGGTCCGCTGAACACCAGGTCAGTGTCGAGGACAACGGCGAGCAGTCCGTCGAGCGCTATCAACCCGGCGCCGGAGAGAAGCGCGCGACGGCTCCATCGCGCGAGATCGGGCCGCGACAGGACGATGCCCAGGAGGATCAGCGCAGCTGCAGACGCGGGCTTGATCGGCGTGTATCCCCGCGCGACCACGCCCACGACCGACGGCACGGTCAGCCAGATGACCACGGCGACGGCACCGAACGCGATGACGACAGCACCGAGCCGCCGCGCAACGCGCGCGACAGCCGTCGACGTGCTGGTCCCCGGCACCGTGGGCCCTCTCCTCGTGCGATCCCCCTACCGGTGCTTCGGCGCCCGGTCGCACCGGGAGAAGGGTCACCCGAATGCCTTGACCAGGGCTTTACCGGGCCGGCCGTGCCGGCGCGGCGCGGTCAGTGGGCGAAGTGGCGGGTCCCCGTGAGGTAGAGCGTGACCCCCGATGCCCGCGCCGCCTCGACGACCTCCTCGTCGCGCACCGACCCGCCCGGCTGGACGACCGCACGCACCCCCGCGTCGGCCAGCACCTGCAGCCCGTCGGCGAACGGGAAGAACGCGTCGGAGGCGGCCACCGACCCGGTGGCCCTGGGGCCCGCCCGGGTCACGGCGAGCCGGGCCGAGTCGACCCGGTTGACCTGGCCCATCCCGACCCCGACCGTCGCGCCGTCGTGGACGAGCAGGATGGCGTTGGACTTCACCGACCGGCAGGCCCGCCAGGCAACGGCGAGGTCCAGCAGCGTGGCGGCGTCCGCCGGCTCGCCCGTCGCGAGCGTCCAGCCGTCCGGCGAGTCACCGGGCTCGGCGACCGCGTCGCCGGTCTGCGCCAGGAACCCGCCGCAGACCTGCCGGGTCTCCAGCGCCGGCCCGGAGTAGCGGTCGACGAGGAGCACCCGCACCGCCTTCTTGCGCGCCAGCACCTCAAGGGCGCCTGGTTCGTACGCCGGGGCCGCGACCACCTCGGTGAACACCTCCGCGACCTGCTCGGCCATCCGGACCGTCACCGGACGGTTCGTCGCGATGACGCCGCCGAACGCCGACACCGGGTCGCAGGCATGCGCCTTGCGGTGCGCCTCCGCAACCGGGTCGTCGTGGTCGGGCGAGCCGACCGCGATGCCGCAGGGGTTGGTGTGCTTGATGATCGCGACGCAGGGGAGGTCGTGGTCGTGGGCCGCGCGCAGCGCCGCGTCGGTGTCGACGTAGTTGTTGTAGCTCATCTCCTTGCCGTGCAGCTGCCGGGCACCGGCCAGGCCGGCCGGGGCGGTCGGGTCGCGGTAGAGAGCGGCCCGCTGGTGGGGGTTCTCGCCGTAGCGCAGCACCGCCTGCCGGGTCAGCGCGGCGCCGAGGAATCCGGGCCAGCCCTCGGGGTCAGGCGCCAGCTCGGCGTGGAACCAGCCGGCCACCGCGACGTCGTACGCGGCGGTGTGGGCGAACGCCGCGGCCGCCAACCCGCGCCGCTGGGCGAGGGTGAACCCGCCCGATCCCACGGCGCCCACGACGTCCGCGTAGCGCGCCGGATCCACGACGACCGCGACCGAGGGGTGGTTCTTGGCCGCCGAGCGCACCATGGCCGGACCGCCGATGTCGATCTGCTCCACGCACTCGTCGGCCGTCGCGCCGGAGGCCACCGTGTCGGCGAACGGGTAGAGGTTGACGACGACGAGGTCGAAGGGGTCGACGCCGAGGGCGGCCAGCTGGTCCCGGTGCGTGCTGAGCCGACGGTCGGCCAGGATCCCGGCGTGCACGGCCGGGTGCAGCGTCTTGACCCGCCCGTCGAGGCACTCCGGGAAGCCGGTGACCTCCTCGACGGGCGTCACCGGGACGCCGGCCGCCGCGATGCGTGCTGCCGTCGACCCGGTCGAGACGATGTGGACACCGGCGGCGTGCAGACCGCGGGCCAGCTCGTCCAGGCCGGTCTTGTCGTAGACGCTGACCAGGGCCCGGCGCACTGGGACGCGCGTGGTGTCGTTCACGGGATGGTGACCTTCCGTCCGGAGACCGTGAAGCCCTCGCGGAGCATCCGGCCGACCACGTCGACGAGCATCGAACGCTCCTCGACCTTGATGCGCTCGTGCAGCGCCACGTCGTCGTCCGTGTCGAGCACGGGCACCACGACCTGGGCGGCGATCGGGCCGGTGTCGACCCCGCCGTCCACGACGAAGAGGGTGCAGCCGGTGACCTTCACGCCGTACGCGAGGGCGTCTCTGGGGGCATGCATCCCCGCGAAGGCCGGGAGCAGCGACGGGTGGCTGTTGACGAACCGCCCGCCGTACCGCGCGAGGAACGCCGGCCCCGCGAGGCGCATGAAGCCGGCCGAGACCACCAGGTCTGGCTGGTAGGCGGCCACCCGGTCCGCGAGCTCGGCGTCCCAGGCCGCGCGGTCGGGACCGACCGGCACGACGAACGTCTCGACCCCTGCCGCCTTTGCCCGCCCGAGCGCCCCCGCGCCCTCGCGGTCGCTGCCGACCGCCGCGACCACCGCGCCGTAGCCGGGGTCTGCGGCGGCGTCGAGCAGCGCCTGCAGGGTCGACCCGCTGCCGGACGCGAGGACCACGAGTCGGCGCGGCCCGGAGCGCTGCACCTCGTGCTCGGTCACTGGCCTGACGATAGCGGCGGCACCGGGAGGTCAGCCTCGGCGGCGCAGGACGAGCAGCGTCACCGCGACCACCGCCGCGACCTCGATCGCGGCAGCCGGTGCGACCGCCCACCAGTCCGGTCCCGTCTCCGCCATCCGGCCGGGGCCGGCCGGCCCCGCGGCCAGTGCGGCCAGGGCGCCGACGCCCACGCCCACGGCGACGCCCACTGCCCCGGCGGCCGCAACGAGAGCCCGCCACGACGACAGCCCGGCAGTGCCGGGAGAAGCAGGAGCGCCGGCGCGACGTCGCAGCAGCCAGGCGGCCAGCACACCGGCGACGACCGGCGCGGCGAGCGCGGCCCAGCCGGCTGGGCCGGCGGTTCCTGGACCGGCCGGTAGGGCGGCGAGCAGCGGGAGGCCGGGGACGGCGCCGAGGTCGGAGCCCAGGACGCTGACCGACGTTCCCTGGCCGACGGAGAAGCCCGGTCCGACGCTGTACCCGAGGCCCCAGACCGCCGCTGTCGGCACGTAGAGAAGGCTGCCGAGCACCAGGAGCGCGGCGCCTCCGACACCCGGGTCGAGCCCGTCCGTCAGCGCTCGCGCGCGGTCGTGGTGGCCCGCCAGTGATGCCCCGGCGAGGGCCGCGCCGGCGGCGACCAGGACGCCGAGGGCGACTGCGGCGGGCGGCAGCGACAGCCGGACCAGTGCCGGCAGCCGGTACCAGAGCACGGCCGACCGGCCGGTGGCGCGCACGGCGGCCGACCCGGAGGCGACCCCGGCGATCACCGCGGAGCCGACGAACGCGGTCATCGGCATCGGCCGGACCTCCTCGGTCCGGGCCAGCAAGGCCACCGCGGTCGCAACCACGGCGTACGTCGCCGTGACCGAGGACGTCAGGGCGAGGACGCCGGACCGGCCCGTGATCCCGGCCGCGCGCGCGGAGCGCAGCGTCGCGGTGTGGACGAGCAGCAGGGGCAGGACAGTCAGCCCGAGCGGTACGAGGCCAAAGGACCCGCCCGGGAGCAGCACGCGGGTGTGATGGCCCACCAGCCAGACCTGCAGCCCGCCGGCCACCGCCGTGCTGGCGCTGGCGCCGCTGTCGGCAGCCGTGGCCCAGCCGACCAGCACGATCACCATGACGGCCAGCGCGCCGAGCCCAGCGGCCTGGCCAGCGGCGAGGACGCCGGCGACGGTCAGTGGTCGGGTCGGAGGCCCCGCCGGGGGCCGGCGGGGCGCCCGGGGCCCCGGCGGTCGGGACAGGAGATCGGTCATCGGTAGTCATCGTCGCTGCTGGGGGGCGCCGAGCGGCGGACCGGCGGACCGCTCGGGGTGTCGCCACACGCACCGCGGAAGGAGACCGGGTTGGATGCAACCCGGTGGCAGTCTCGCGGGTCATCATGGTCAACCGGCCGAACAGGGAGGGATCAGCGTGGCCAGCGGAGCCGAGAAGACGGAGTCGTTCGACGCCTTCTATACCGGCAGCAGCCGTCGGGTCCTGCACCAGATGTACGCGATGACCGGCAACCTCGCCGACGCGCAGGAGCTGGTGCAGGAGGCCTACGCCAGGGCCTGGCAACGCTGGTCCACCGTGTCGACGTACGACGAGCCGGAGGCCTGGGTCCGGACGGTCGCCTGGCGCCTCGCCGCGAGTCGCTGGCGCAAGGCCAAGAACGGCGTGGCAGCGATGCTGCGCCACGGGCCGCCGGAGCACGCGCCGGAGCCCAGCATCGACAACGTCGCGCTGGTCGCGGCACTGAAGAAGATCCCCGAGGCGCAGCGACGGGCGATCGTCCTGCACCACCTCAGCGGCCTGTCGGTCGCCGAGGTAGCCCACGAGACGAGCTCCCCCGAGGGGACGGTCAAGGCCCGCCTGGCGCGCGGCCGGTCCGCTCTGGCCGAGCTGCTCGCCGACAACTCGCTCGCGGAGGTGAGCTGACATGCCTGACCGCATCACCGAGACGCTCACGGCGCTGCGTGCCGACAGCGACACGGTCGGTCTGGCCGACTCGGGCGCCGTCCGCCGGCGGGGTCAGCAGCGCACTCGGAACCAGGTCGTCGGGTCCACGCTCGCGGTGATGGCCCTCGTGGCCGGTGCCGTCGGGGTCACCGGCAGCCTGTCCGGCGGCAGCGACCGCTCCATCGAGGGACCGCCGGCCACGCAGGGCCCGTCGGTGACCGCGGCCCCGGAGCCGGGGCCGACCACGATGAACCCACCGGTCGTCGACGTTCCGGACTCGGCCCTGATGACCGTCGAGGACCTCGGCGTCAGCGGGCTGCGGCCGGTCCAGGGAGGCACCGGCATCGGGACGCTCAACCCGTGCCTGCTCGGCAGCGACGACCTCGTCAACGGCGCTGCGTCGACCTTCGGGACCAGCCGGAACGCGATCAGCGCGTCCCACATGGCGCTCACCCAGGAGAACGCCGACGGTGCCACGAACCAGCTGGCCTACTTCGACGAGAGCCTGGCCGGGTGCGAGGACCGCCAGGGTCCACCGATCCCCGGACTCGCCGTCACGGCTTACCCGGCGGCTCAGCTCGAGAGCACTCAGGCACGACTGCTCGACGCTCTTGGTCCGGGCGCTTACCTCTACGAGGTCGTGACGGACGACGGCGCTGCGTGGGTGCTCGGCACCCGGACCGCGAACGCGGGCGGCTACTTCGCCTTCGCGACGGACGTGTTCAGCATCGACCAGGCCCTTGCGGCCAGCGTGTCAGCCCGGGAGCGGATGGTCGACACCTATGGCGCCTGAGCCCTGTGCGTCCGCCTGACCCGTCCGGCTGAAGTCCTTTGTGCGCTGCCGCACCAGACACGCCGCTGACCTGGTGTGTCAGCGCAACAAGGATCTTGGGGGTGCGGGTCAGTGGGAGGTCATGACCTCGCGCATGAGGCGGGCGGTCTCGGACGGGGTCTTGCCGACCTTGACGCCGACGGCCTCGAGGGCCTCCTGCTTGGCGGCCGCGGTACCTGACGAGCCGGACACGATGGCGCCGGCGTGGCCCATCGTCTTGCCCTCGGGCGCGGTGAAACCGGCCACGTAGCCGACCACCGGCTTGGTCACGTTGTCCTTGATGTAGGCCGCCGCCCGCTCCTCGGCGTCGCCGCCGATCTCGCCGATCATCACGATCGCGTCGGTCTCGGGGTCGTCCTGGAACGCCTGCAGGCAGTCGATGTGGGTGGTGCCGATGACCGGGTCGCCACCGATGCCGACCGCTGTCGAGAAACCGATGTCCCGCAGCTCGTACATCATCTGGTAGGTCAGCGTGCCCGACTTGCTGACCAGCCCGATCCGGCCGGCCTGGGTGATGTCGGCCGGGATGATGCCGGCGTTGGACTTCCCGGGGCTGATCAAACCCGGGCAGTTCGGCCCGATGATCCGGGTCGCGCCGGAGTTCGCGGCGTGCGCCCAGAAGGCCGCGGTGTCGTGCACCGGGATGCCCTCCGTGATGACCACGCAGAGCGGGATCTGTGCGTCGACCGCCTCCACGACGGCGTCCTTGGCGAATGCCGGCGGCACGAAGACGACCGACACGTCGGCCCCCGTCTCCTTCATCGCCTCGCCGACACCGGCGAAGACCGGCAGCGACCGGCCGGCGACGTCGACCGAGGTTCCGGCCTTGCGCGGGTTCACGCCGCCGACGACCTGCGCGCCGGACGCGAGCATCCGCGTCGTGTGCTTCATGCCCTCGGAGCCCGTCATGCCCTGGACGATGATCTTCGAGCTCTCGGTGAGCCAGATGGCCATGTCAGCCCTACTTCCCGGCCGCAGCCAGCTCGGCCGCGCGCTCGGCGGCACCGTCCATCGTGTCCACCTGCTCGAGCAGGGGCAGCTTCGCGTCCGTGAGGATGCGCCGCCCCTCCTCCGCGTTGTTGCCGTCCAGCCGGACCACCAGCGGGTGCGTGATCTCGTCACCCCGCTCCGCCAGCAGGCCGAACGCCTGCACGATCCCGTTCGCGACCTCGTCGCAGGCGGTGATGCCGCCGAAGACGTTGACGAACACCGACTTGACGGCGGGGTCGCCGAGGATGATCTCCAAGCCGTTCGCCATCACCTCTGCCGAGGCACCGCCGCCGATGTCCAGGAAGTTGGCCGGCTTGACCCCCTGCCCGTCGACCTGGTGCTGCTCGCCGGCGTAGGCCACGACGTCCAGCGTCGACATCACGAGCCCGGCACCGTTGCCGATGATGCCGACCGAGCCGTCGAGCTTGACGTAGTTGAGGTCCTTCTCCTTCGCCTTCGCCTCGAGCGGGTCTGCGGAGTGCTGGTCCTCCAGCGCGGCGTGGTCGGGATGGCGGAAGTCGGCGTTGCCGTCCAGGGTCACCTTGCCGTCCAGAGCGACGATGCGCCCGTCGGACGTCTTCACGAGCGGGTTCACCTCGACCAGCGTCGCGTCCTCGGCGACGAACAGGCCCCACAGCGTCTGTACGGCGTCAGCGACCTGGTCTCGTACGTCCTCGGGGAACCCGCCCTTCTCGGCGATCTCGCGGGCCTTCGCCTCGTCGATGCCCTCCAGGGCGTCGACCGGGACGCGGGCCAGCGCCCCGGGCTTCTCCACGGCCAGCTGCTCGATCTCCATGCCGCCCTCGCGGGAGGCCATCGCCAGGTAGGTGCGGTTCGCGCGGTCGAGCAGCACCGAGAAGTAGTACTCCTCCTCGATCGCGGCGGCCGGCGCCAGCATCACCCGGTGCACGGTGTGCCCCTTGATGTCCATCCCGAGGATCTGGCCGGCCTTCTCCTCGGCGTCGTCGACCGAGTCGGCGAGCTTGACCCCTCCGGCCTTGCCGCGACCGCCGGTCTTCACCTGGGCCTTGACCACGACCCGGCCGCCGCCCTCGGGCAGCAGCCGCTCGGCGGCCGCTCGCGCCTCCTCGGGGGTCTCGGCGACCGCGCCGCCGAGCACGGGCACACCGTGCTTCTCGAACATGTCTCGCGCCTGGTACTCGAACAGGTCCACGGGTCAGTCCTCGTTCATCGGTCGGGTGTCCACCGGTGGGTGCTTGCGACACGCGAGCGTAACCGTCGCGCCACCAGGGCGTTGTACCGGGAGAACCCACCGAGCCCACCGGAGGCCGTTCCGTGCAACGCACCGCCCCGTCCGTGCTCGGCGCCCTCGCCGCGGCCGGCGCGCTTGTCGCCGGACTGGTCACGACAGCGCCGGCGGCGCAGGCCGAGACGACCGTCACCATGCAGACCAAGGAGATCGACGTCACGGTCGGGCCGGCCGGCGAGCAGAAGGTCTGCACGGTCCTGTTCGACCTCTACCGGCCCTCCACGGCGACCCCGCGGACGCCGAAGCCGGCCATCCTCACCACCAACGGCTTCGGCGGCTCGAAGGACGACCAGGCCGACCTCGGCCAGTCGTTCGCCACGAAGGGGTACGTGGTCCTGTCGTACTCCGGCCTGGGCTTCGGGGGCTCCGACTGCAAGATCACCCTCGACGACCCGGACTGGGACGGCCGCGCCGCGAAGCAGCTCGTGACCTACCTCGGCGGCGGCAAGAGAGCCAACGACGGCACGCGGATCTCGTACGTTCGCAAGGACCCGGTCTCCCACGACGGACGGGCCCGCCGGCACGACCCGCGGGTCGGCATGGTCGGCGGCTCCTACGGCGGACAGGTGCAGTTCGCGGTCGCCGGCATCGACCCCCGCGTCGACACGATCGTGCCGATCATCACCTGGAACGACCTGGCCTACTCGCTGGCGCCGAACAACACCGACTTCGAGGAGGGCGTGACCTACGGGACCCCCGGCACCGAGAAGGTCGGGTGGACCAGTCTGTTCTTCGGGGCCGGGATAGCGGACGGCATCCAGCACGCGCAGACCGACCCGTCGCGCAACGTCGGCTGCCCGAACTTCGCCGACCAGGCCTGCGTGGCCAAGGCGCAGATGGACGCGCTCGGCTACCCGACGCAGGACACCCTCGACTTCGCCCGGCACGCCAGCGTCTCGACGTACGTCGAGAAGATCCGGATACCCACCTTGCTGGTGCAGGGCCAGAACGACACGTTGTTCAACCTGCAGGAGGCGGTGGCGACCTACCGGGCACTGCGCGCGCAGGGGACGCCGACAAAGATGATCTGGCAGTCATGGGGGCACAGCGGCAGCGGCGAGCCCGCGCCCGGCGAGCTGGACATGGCCGACCCGGGAAGCAGCTACGAGGGCAGGCGGATCGCCCGGTGGTTCGCCAAGCACCTCAAGGACAGGGACGTCTCCACCGGTCCGCGGTTCGCCTACTTCCGCGACTGGGTGGACTACACAGGCATCGCGACGCCGGCCTACGGCACGGCTGCGGCCTACCCGGTGGGCACGACGCAGCGGCTCTTCCTCTCCGGCGCCGACGGGCTGGTCGCCGACAGGGCTGCCGTGACGGCCGGGAGCGCGAGCTACGCCAACGTCGCGGGCGAGACGCCGACCAGCTACTCCGAGGTCGCGGCCCTGCAAGGGTCCGCCGTCCCGGACGGCGTCACGCCGCCGTACGACACCCCGGGCACCTTCGCCTCGTGGACGACGCCCCCCCTGGTGAGCGCGGTCGACTCGGTCGGCGTGCCGACGCTGCGGCTGCGACTGTCGTCGCCGGTCGCCGAGCAGACCCAGGCCGGCGGACCGGCCGGTCAGCTGCTGCTGTTCGCCAAGATCTACGACATCGCGCCCGACGGTTCGAAGACCCTGGTGCACCGGCTCGTCTCGCCCACCCGGGTGCCGGACGTCCGGGCGCCCGTCACCATCGAGCTGCCGGGTGTGGTGCACCGTTACGAGGCAGGCCACCGGCTCGCGGTGGTCGTCGCGGCCACCGACGCGGCCTATCGCAACAACAAGGTGGTGCAGCCGGTGACGGTGCTCACCTCGCCCGACGACCCCGGCGTCCTGACCCTGCCGGTGCTCGGCGCCGGACTCTGACCCTAGGCAGACGGAGGTCAGGCCGGCGAGCGCTCGCCGAGGTTCTCGCGCACCCAGCTGACGATCTCGCCGGTCGTCGCACCGGGGGTGAAGACCTTGGCGACGCCGAGCTTGTCGAGCTCGGCCATGTCCGCCTCGGGGACGATGCCGCCCCCGAAGACCACGATGTCCGACGCGTCCCGCTGTGCGAGGAGCTCGATCACCCGGGCGAACAGCGTCATGTGGGCACCCGAGAGCACCGAGAGCCCGACCGCGTCGGCGTCCTCCTGGATCGCGGTCTCGACGATCTGCTCCGGGGTCTGGTGCAGCCCGGTGTAGACCACCTCGACGCCAGCGTCCCGCAGCGCCCGTGCGACAACCTTGGCGCCACGGTCGTGGCCGTCGAGCCCGGGCTTCGCGACGACGATGCGCACCGGTCCGCTGGAGGTCACGGCGAGAGCGTAACGCGGCCGGCCTCCGGCGCGTCCCAGGGCCGAGGAGGGGGTATGCCCGGGCTACGGTTCCCCCAGAACCGGTCCGATGGTGCAGGGATGAGAGGAGCCCGGGTGCGCGACGGGATCGCGAGAGTTCGGTCGCTCGGCTCCGCCGGCGCGGGCCCGGCCGCCGAAGCCGCCGCCGTCCAGTCGGTGGCAGACGTCCAGGCGGCGGTCAGCACCAGGATCGGGACCGTACGTCGGGGCGCTGCCGCGCTGCTGCGCCCCAGCGGGCTGCGGGGCACCGCGGTCGAGGTGGGCTGGGTCGCCGCGCACGCCGCCATGTACCCCCTCGGGGTCGTCGCCGAGCGCGCCCGTCACCGGGACATCGGCCGCCGTGACCTCGGCGGGCTCTCTCCGCTCCAGCGCGGCCTGGTGGTCGGCGACGTGGAGGCCTCCGGCACCCCGATCCTGCTGGTGCACGGCATGGTCGACAACCGCTCGATCTTCACGCTGCTGCGCCGTGGCCTGCGCCGCCGTGGCTTCCGGCGGGTGCTCACCCTCAACTACAGCCCGCTCACCCGCGACGTCCGCCTCGCGGCCACCGGACTGGCCACGCGGGTCGAGCAGCTCTGCGAGGAGACCGGCTTCGAGCGCATCCACGTGATCGGGCACAGCATGGGCGGGCTGATCGCGCGCTACTACGTGCAGCGGCTGGGCGGCGACGCTCGGGTGCACACGCTGGTGACGCTGGGCACGCCGCACGCCGGGACGGTGCCGGCCCGCCTGGTGCCGCACCGGCTGGCCCGCCAGCTGCGGCCGGGCAGCGACCTGGTGACCGAGCTCGAGCAGCCCGCGCCGGACTGCCGGACCCGGTTCCTGGCGGTGTGGAGCGATCTGGACCAGATGATCGTGCCCAAGCGCAACGCCCGGGTGGACCACCCCGACCTGGATGCCCGCAACATCCTGATCCGCGGCGTCGGGCACATGTCCCTGCCGATCCACCGCCGCGCGGTGCACGAGATCGGCCTGACCCTGGCCCAGCTCGACGCGACGGGCGAGACCGTGACGCCGGGAGTGACGTCCCTCGCCAGTGCACGCGACGACGGCCAGCCGGCCGGGGACGGCCGGTCCGGGCGCGGCATACGCTCCAGTTAGGACCGGTTGTCCGCATCTGCGCACGCGGCGTAGTTGAACAACCTGTGAACACGTACCCAGTTGTACCGGCACGTAATCCCTTCGTTATTGTCGCCGAAGTTTTCCTCCCCTGCCCCCGACGACGAGGTCATCTCCTCCCGTGCCCCCTCGCCGCCCCACCCGCGGACGTCACCGCCGCCCGAAGAACACCGGCGGCCCCGCATACGTCACCGCCGCGACCCTGGCGGCCTTCGCCGTCAGCGGCATGAACGTCCCCGGCGCCATCGGCGACGCCCGCCAGGCGGCGTCCTCGACGCCTGCCGCGGCCGCGGCCGACAGCACGTCCGCCACCGCCACGATCTCCGCCGTTCAGCTGCGCAACACCCTCGCCGAGCAGCAGGAGGAGCGCGCCAGCAGGCTGCGCACCGCCCAGGCCGAGGCCGTCCGGCTCGCCAAGAAGTCGGTCAAGGAAGCCCGGATCGCCGCTGAGAAGGCGCGTCCGAAGTGGGTGCTGCCCGTGGCCGGCTTCCGTCTCACCGCCGGGTTCGGCGACTACGGCCTGTGGAGCAGCGCCCACACCGGGCAGGACTTCGCGGCGTCGTACGGCACGCCGGTCCGGTCCGTGGGTGACGGCCGGATCATCTTCGCCGCCTACGACGGGTCCTACGGCAACAAGATCGTCGTCGAGCACGAGGACGGCACCGTCACCTGGTACGCCCACCTCTCGTCCTTCGAGCGCACCGGCGGCCTGGTGCAGGCCGGCGACGTGATCGGCCGCATCGGATCCACCGGCAACTCCACGGGCGACCACCTGCACCTCGAGGTCCGGCCCGGCGACGGTGCACCGGTCCCGCCGCTGACCTGGCTGCGCCAGCACGGCGTCAAGATCTAGGAACCTCCCGGGGTCCCCGCGGGATCGTGAGCCTGCGAACGATGTCGCGGGGGGAAACTAGAGCTTCTCGACGGGGGCGTAGCGCAGCAGCAGACGCTTGACGCCCTGGGAGCGGAAGTCGATCGACGCCACCGCGCGCTCGCCGGCCCCTTCGACGGTCACCACGGTCCCCATGCCGAACGTGTCGTGGGTGACCCGGTCGCCCGGCTCCAGGTGGATCACCGTCCGGTTGCCCGGCGAGCGCGCGCTGGAGCGCGCAGCGACCGCGGCGATCGCCGGCACGTGGCTCACGGTCGACTCCTCGCGGCGCCAGTCGACCAGCTCGGGCGGGATCTCGTCCAGGAACCGCGACGCGGGGTAGTGCTGCGGCGTCCCCCAGGCGCTGCGCATCACCGACCGGCTCAGGTAGAGCCGTTGCTGGGCCCGCGTGATCCCCACGTAGGCCAGGCGACGTTCCTCCTCCAGCTCGGTGGGGTCACCCAGCGACCGCTGGTGCGGGAAGACACCGTCCTCCAGCCCGGACAGGAACACGACGGGGAACTCCAGCCCCTTCGCGGTGTGCAGGGTCATCAGGGTGACGACGCCCTTGTCGACCGGCCCGTCCGCCCCCTCCTCGGGCTCGTCGGGTATCTCGTCGGCGTCGGCGACCAGCGCCACTTGCTCCAGGAAGTCGGTGAGCGTCCCGCCGCCGCCCGCGAGGGCATCGGCCTCCTCGAACTCACGGGCCACCGAGACGAGCTCCTGCAGGTTCTCCAGCCTGGTCTGGTCCTGGGGATCCGCCGAGCCGGCCAGCTCGGCGGCGTAACCGGTGCGCTCGAGCACCGCCTCCAGGACAGTCGCCGGGCCGGTGCCCGCCTCGACCAGGGTGCGGAGGTCGTCGACGAGCTGGCGGAAGCCCTGCACCGCGGCGAGCGAGCGCGCCGCGAGACCGTAGGCGTCCTCGCAGCGGCGCAGCGCCTGGGCGAAGGAGAGGCTCTCGCGCTGCGCCAGCGCCTCCAGGCAGGCCTCCGACCGGTCCCCGATCCCGCGCTTGGGCACGTTGATGATCCGCCGCAGGGAGACCGTGTCCTCGGGGTTGGCGAGCAGCCGCAGGTAGGCGAGCGCGTCGCGGACCTCGCGGCGCTCGTAGAAGCGCACCCCCCCGACCACCTTGTACGGCAGGCCGACCCGGATGAACACCTCCTCGAACACGCGGGACTGTGCGTTGGTCCGGTAGAAGACTGCGACCTGGGAGGGGTGGACATCCTCCTCGTCGGTGAGCCGGTCGACCTCGCCGGCGACGAAGGACGCCTCGTCGTGCTCGTTGTCGGCGACGTAGCCGACGACCTGCTCCCCCTCCCCCGCGTCGGACCAGAGGTTCTTCGGCTTGCGGCCCGGGTTGCGGGCGATCACCGCGTTCGCCGCCGACAGGATCGTCTGGGTGGAGCGGTAGTTCTGCTCCAGCAGGATGGTCCGCGCGTCCGGGTAGTCCTCCTCGAAAGCCAGGATGTTGCGGATCGTGGCCCCACGGAACGCGTAGATCGACTGGTCGGCGTCGCCGACGACGCACAGCTCGGCCGGCAGGACACCGTCGGCATCGGCCTTCTCGACCGACCCGACGAGCTCCCTCACGAGGACGTACTGCGCGTGGTTGGTGTCCTGGTACTCGTCCACGAGGACATGCCTGAACCGCCGGCGGTAGTGCGCGGCGACGTCCGGGAACACCTGCAGCACGTTGACCGTGGTCATGATCAGGTCGTCGAAGTCGAGCGCATTGGCCTCGCGCAGCCGCCGCTGGTAGAGCGCGTAGGCCTCGGCCAGCGTCTGCTCGATGTGGGTCTCGGCCCGCTGGGCGAAGGTCTCGTGGTCGACCAGCTCGTTCTTGAGGTTGCTGACCTGGACCGAGAAGGACCGCGGGTTGTAGCGCTTGGGGTCGAGGTCGAGCTCGCGGCAGACCAGGGTCATCAGCCGCTGGGAGTCGGCCGCGTCGTAGATCGAGAAGCTCGAGCTGAGGCCGACGTGCTTGGCCTCGCGGCGCAGGATGCGCACGCACGCCGAGTGGAAGGTGCTGACCCACATGACCTTGGCGCGGTTTCCGACCAGGGCGGCGACCCGCTCCTTCATCTCCCCGGCCGCCTTGTTGGTGAACGTGATCGCGAGCACCGAGCCGGGGTGGACCTTGCGGGCGCCCAGGAGGTAGGCGATGCGGTGGGTCAGGACCCTGGTCTTGCCGGAGCCGGCGCCGGCGACGATCAGCAACGGGGACCGCTCGTGGGTCACGGCCGCGCGCTGCTGGGGGTTCAGCCCCTCGAGGAGGACCGCGGGGTCCGCTGCACGCGGCCGCGCAGGGGCGGCCTCGGGGAGCGGGAACGAGTCGTCGAAGAGGGAGCTCATCTCCCGCCCAGTCTAGGGCTGGGGTCGGACGACCGGACGGGACGGACAATCAGACGAAGGCGCCGGCCGTGTAGCCCACGACGTCTACCGTCACGTGCCCCATGCCGCCGGTCAGCTCGAGGCTCACCAGGCCGCCGGTCCCGACCGGTACGGTCACCGTCGCGGTCCCCGGCACTCCCTTGTCCGCGGTGAGCGCCGTGGCCAGCGGCTCGGCGGTCCCGCCGGGCCAGACCCGCACCTGGGTCGGGGCATCGACCCTGGTCACCTGGACCTGCAGGACCACGTTGGCCACGCCGGCGACCGGCAGGCCGCCGACACCGAGCACCGGCACGTCGAGGCGTATGTCCGGGTGGGCCCGGCACGGGCCGTTCGCCAGACCCACCCCGTAGCGGGTCCGCAGCACGCGGACCGGTGCGACGGTGACCACGCCGGACACCGGGGTCAGGAACGCCGGCACCCATGGGTCGCTCACCGGGGCGGGGCAGGCGACGAAACCCGTGTAGTACGACGTCCGCCCGAGCGCGCCGTCCCAGCTGAAGCTGAGGTGGATGTGGTTGCGGTGGCACGTCGTGTCGAACTTCGTGAAGCGCTTGTTCCGCGCGGCGCACCCGCCGTACTCGGTCCACGACCCGGTGCTGGTGCGCCACATCGAGTTGTTCCAGATCAGGTAGGTGATGCCCAGCCGGCGGGCCATCGCCGCGGCGTTGCCGAACTCGTCCGGCGCCTGCAACCAGCCCAGGAACGTCTCGGCGATCACCTTCTGCTCGGCGACGCGGACGTTGACCATCCAGTCGAGAGCGCGGCCCTCTTCGTGCCCGGAGTCGGAGGCGCTGCAGGGACGCACGATGTTCGAGGAGATCCGGCCGTAGGTCGCGTCGAGCAGCTTGCGGAGCTTGCGCGGCCCCTTCTTCTCGGTGGGGCTGCAGCTGCTCTCACGCTCCCACCCGGCCGGGGCGTCGATGGTCGCCCCGAACGGCCGGGTGGCCGGCGCGGCCACGACCGCCTGCGCGGGTGCGGCTGTGGGCACGACGACCGCGAGGGCCACGAGGACTGGGACGACGCGTGAGAGCAGCACAGTGGGTGATCGACACCCCCGACATCCGGCTTGAGCGCGCGCCTACCATGACGCTCGACGGGACGGGGTCCACGAATGGAGCAGTGCGTGCTCGACGACAGTGACATCGAGCGGGCGCTGGTCATCACCGCGCACCCCGACGACGTGGACTTCGGTGCCGCCGGGACGGTCTGCACCTGGACCGCGGCCGGGATCGAGGTGACCTACTGCGTCTGCACCGACGGGGACGCCGGCGGCTTCGACCCGTCGGTGCCGCGCTCGGAGATCCCGGGGATCCGACGGGCCGAGCAGCAGGCCGCCGCGAAGGTCGTGGGCGTGGACGACGTCCGGTTCCTGGGCTACCAGGAC